>JBPCMC010000032.1:0-9608 GCA_051002645.1 Thermomicrobiales bacterium | reverse complement strand
CACAACGGCCTGTTGCAGATGAAGGACCCCAAGACGGGCGAGATCATCAAGATGTCCAAGTCGCTCGGCAACCTCATCACCATCGGCGATCTGCTCGCCCGGCGCAACGGCGCGGACATCCTCCGCTTCATGGTCCTCTCCGCGAACTACCGCACGCCGCTGACCTACACGGAAGAAATCTACAACGCGGCGGCGAAGGGGCTCGAACGGCTCCGCACCGCCCTGGGCGACAGCGGCGGGACGGCGACCGCGACCTTCGCACCGGATGCGCCCCTGGCGGCTGTTGCGGCAGGCACGGAGGAGCAGTTCCGCGCCGCGATGGACGACGATTTCAACACGCCAAACGCCCTCGCCGCGCTCTTCGATTTCGCCCGCTCCATCAACCGCGCCAGGGACGAGGGGGTGGGCGCGGGCGATGTCGCGGCGGCGCAGGCGAAACTGCGCGCATTGATGACGGTGCTTGGCTTACGGCCCGATGCCGCGTCCGTCAGTGACACCGGGCAGGTGGCGACGCCGTTCATCGAATTACTGCTGGAAGTCCGCCGCGATCTGCGCGCCGCGAAACAATGGCAACTCGCCGACAAAGTGCGCGACAGCATGACCAAACTCGGCGTCGCCCTCGAAGACAATCCGCAGGGCACCACCTGGCGCTGGTCGGACCCTTCCTGACATTCGGTGGCGGCAACCTAAAAAAACCGCCAAGACGCCAAGACGCCAAGAGGGAAAGAGAAGGGAGTGTTCTTTCTCTCTTTTTCCGAGTTTCTTGGCGTCCTTGGCGTCTTGGCGGTTCATCCCTGTGGGTTTCCGACAAGTTTAAGGGATGTCGCCTGCTGCCTGCTCATCCGGTATGGCGGCGAGGCGTTCGATGAGGGCGAAGAGGAAGGCGGCGGCACGCTTGCCGAGTTCGGCTTCAAGAATTTTGAAGGTGCCCGCCTCGTCGAAGGTCGAAAGGGCATGAAATTCGTTGTTCGAGATGTCCTTGACAGTCAGGAAGGGTAGATCGTGGAGGGCGCAGACCTGTGCGACGGCAGCGGCCTCCATGTCCTCGCAGAGCGTGGCGTGCCGAGCGTGCAGGGCACGCAGAGCGTCCGCGTCCTGCGTGAAGCGGTCGGCGGAGCCAACGGGACCGAAGAAGACGCGCGGCGCGCGACCCGCCCCCGGCCACGGCTCTGCCTGCCATCGCCGCAGGCCCGCGACGGACTCCGCGACGGCGAGTAACGCCGGGCTGGTGGGGAAGGCATCAACCTTTGCGCCCTCGCCGCCGACGAACACATGTACCGGCGTATGCTCGAATATCCCACCCGGCCGGAGCCGCCCGTGATCATACGCGACGCACGCCGTGCCAACGACGACATCGCCGAGCATGAGGTCATCACGATGCGCGCCCGTGCAACCGTAGTTGAGGATAGCACGCGGGGCATAGCGCGCGATCACCGCTTCCGTCGCTGCTGCCGCCGCGACCATACCGACCCAGCACGTCGTCAGCACGAGCGGCATATCGTTGTAGATGACGCGCTCGAAGCGGCGCGGGCCGGAGACGTCCGTCCCCTCCCACCGCGCGCCATGCTCGCGCAGCAGCCCCTCCAGATGTGTCATCTCCTCCGGCATCGCCACGACGATGGCAATGGGCTGCATTTCCTAACCCCCGGCCCCTTCCCTCGCAGGGAAGGGGTGACTCGCGTTGATGGCCATGGTCCTTTGCCAATTGCCCTGCCCAGTCCAAAGGGCGCATGCTATGCGCCCCTACCCTCCCCCTTCCCTCTGAGCGGAGGGGGCCGGTGGGTTAGGCAATCCCTCAGTTCGCCCGCACCGCGACCTTGCGGATCGGCTCGTCGTCGATGGTATAGCGGCCACTCATGGCGGCGATACCGTCCGCGAGGCGTTCCAGGGGCAACTGGTGAGAGACGAATTTGTCCATCGGGTACTTGCCGCTCTCGATCAGTTGCCGCGCCTGAACGAAATGCTCGTGCGCGGAGGCCCAGACACCGTAGAGCGTGATGTGCTTGAAGGTGAAGTGGCCCCATGGGTTGAGCGCCACGTCGCCGACGTTGGTGAAGTGGCCGCAGGTAACGTACTGGCCGCCGCGCCGGAGCATGGTGAACCCTTCGGGCAATGCGGCGAGAACGCCCGTCGCCTCGATGATGATGTCCGCGCCGTAGCCGTGGCTGGAGGCTTCCTGGACCATCTTCAGCCGCTCGGCGGGATCGGTTACTTCGGTAATGTCGATAGTCAGGTCCGCGCCAAGTTCGCGGGCGAAGGCGAGGCGGTCGGCGGGCGCGCCGATGACGATGGTTTTGAAAGCGCCGAGTTCCTTCGCGCCGATCAGCGCCATCAGTCCGATTGGCCCCGCGCCCTGAATGACAACGGTATCGCCGATATGGTAGGTCGCCCGCCCCGCCGCGTGGATGCCGACGCTCAGGGGCTCGAGGATCGACGATGAGACGGCGTCCGCGTTCATCTTGTAGACCTTCGTGCCGGGTATCAACCACTGGTAACTGGCGAAACCGCCCGTCACCTGCAAGGGGAGATGATTGAGGGTCTTGGCAGCGAAGCCATAGGAACCGAGGCCGGGCGAGAGCGTCGGCTGGTGCGCGATGCTGCCGTAGAACTCGCTGTTGTCCGAGACGCCCGGCTTGATGCCGACAAGGTCGCCCGCCGCAAGTGGTCGCCCGGTGCAGTCCGCCGTCACGCCCTCACCAAGCGCGACAATCGTGCCGACGATCTCATGCCCGAGCACGACGGGCATCGGCACCGACGCCATATGCCCCTGAAAGACATGGACATCGGTGCCGCAGATGCCGCACATTTCCTGCCGGACGATGATGCTCCCCGGTGCGGGCTCCGGCACCGCCGCCTCTGCCACCGCGAAGTTCCCCTTCACCCCGTCCAGCACTGCCGCTCGACTCGTCAGTCCCATCGCTTCCCCCTTTGTCTGGTGATACGCGGTTAGATCAATGGGAGCAGTATAGCGAACGGCCCACTCCCTGTCCCCCTCACGTTTCGGGAGGGGGACTCGCGTCGGGCACCCTGCCTTGATACATACGAATCCACATCGCCCCTTGCCCCTTCTCCGTCATGCGGAGAGGGGTTGGGAGTGAGGTTCCCCGTTGCGCCCGCCGGGTCGTCGCGCTACACTCCGGGGAGCGTCCGTACGGGTGTTCGTAAGTGGAAACGATGGGCGAGCGAGCGCGTATCTTCGCGGTGGCAAATCAGAAGGGCGGCGTCGGCAAGACGACGACCGCCGTCAACCTCGCCGCGTGCATGGCGGCGGTGGGGCGGCGCGTCCTGATCGTCGATGCGGACCCGCAGGGCAACGCCTCCAGCAGCCTCGGCATGGATAAAGCGGCGATGATGACGACGCTCTATGATGTGCTGCTCAACGAAGCGCCCGCCGCCGAAGTGATCCGCCCCACGCGCGTCGCGGACCTCAGTATCCTGCCCAGTACGAGTGTGTTGGCGGCGGCGGAAATCGAACTGGTGGACCTACCGCAGCGCGAGACCTATCTGCGCGCCGCGTTGCATACGGTGGCGGAGTCGTACGACTTCATCCTGATCGACTGCCCGCCCTCGCTCGGCTTGCTCACCGTCAATGCGCTGACCGCCGCGCACGGCGTCCTCATCCCGATCCAGTGCGAATTCCTGGCCCTCGAAGGGTTGCTGCAACTCGTCCAGTCGGTCGACCGCGTCAAGCGCACAGTCAACCCGACGCTCGATGTGACGGGTGTAATCATGACGATGTACGACGCGCGCACCCGGCTCGCGCCGCAGGTGGTGGCCGAGGTACGCCGCTTCTTCCCGACGCGCATCTTCAAGAGCGTCGTGCCGCGCACCGTCCGCCTCGCCGAAGCGCCCTCGTACGGTCAGGCGATCACCGAATACGACCACGCCGGTCGGGGCGCGCAAGCGTACCGCGAGCTGGCGGAGGAACTCTTGCAGCGCGTTACAACTCCATCGCGATCTGTTCTTGCCACAAGAGGAGCGTGAGCGATGATCGAGACGATTGTCGAGTCTGTTCGGATGAGCAAGAAACCAAATACGCGCGTCGTCGTGCTGAAAGAGCGGGAAGGCGAACGTTACACCACGATCTGGATCGGCCCGTTCGAAGCGGAAGCAATCGCAATGCGACTCCAGAAGGTGGAAATTGCTCGTCCGTTGCCGTATGACCTTATGAAGACCATCATTGCCGGCGTCGGTGGGGAAGTGCAGCGCGTGATCGTAACGAAGACCGGCGATGTCTTTGCGGGAACCATCATCGTCCAAGTGCCTGGAAAAGAACTATCATTCGATGCCCGCGCGTCGGATGCCATCAATCTCGCCGTGCGAGCGGATGCGCCGGTTTTCGTGGATGAATCACTGCTCATGGAATTTCCTTCTCCGCCCACTCCCGACGCCGCGCGGTGACGTTGCCGCGTCCCCGTGATGGCGGTACAATCGGGGCACCGTCGCGGCGGATTCGCGCCGCGCGTCACAGGGACATTGCTCACCGGGGCCTGCCGCGAAAGGCGTGTGTTCAATGATCGAATCAGTCGTCGAATCCATCCGCGTCAGCCTCGTTACGAACCAGCGCGTCGTCATCCTCAAGGAGTTGGAGGGCGAGCGCTATCTGCCGATCTGGATCGGGCACTTCGAGGCGGAGGCGATCGCGATGGAGTTGCAGGGGGTCGAGGCGGCCCGGCCACTCCCCTATGACATCATGAAGACGATCATTGAGGCCCTCGGCGGCAAGGTCCGCCGCATCCTCGTCGTTGGGCTGCGTGACGACGTCTTCTACGCCACCATCGTTATCGAGGTGGCGGGACGACAGGTGGAGGTGGACTCCCGCCCGTCGGACGCCATCGCCCTCGCCGTGCGGACGAAGGTGCCGATCTTCGTCGATGAGTCCGTGATAGAAAAGGCGGGCGTCCTCTTCGGCGAGGATGAGGAAGAGGACGACGCGAAGGCGAAGACGAAGCCGACCGTCGATGATGAGAAACTTTCCTCCTTCCGTGAGTTCATCAACAGCCTCGACTTCTCGGACGAAGACAAAAAAGGCAACAGTTAGAGAGAGGACTAAGGACTGAGGACTAAGGACTAAGTGGATTGCATCTCAGTCCTTAGTCCTCAGTCCTTAGTCCTGAAAGGGAGCGCCGCGACGTGACAAAAGAACGGATTGTGCTCATCGATGGTCACGCGCTCCTCTATCGCGCCTTCCATGCCCTGCCGCAGGCGATGGCGACCTCGTCCGGCGAACTGGTCAACGCGACCTTTGGCTTCACGGCGATGATGCTGGACGCGCTGCGGGCCTTCACCCCGGCGTACATCGCCGTCGCCTTCGACAAGGGCGGCTCCTTCCGCGATAACCTGCTCGATACCTACAAGGCGAACCGCCCGCCGATGCCGAACGAACTGCGGCAGCAGGAGGAGCGCGTCCGCGAGGTCGTTGAGGCGCTCAATATCCCGATCTTCGTCGTTCCCGGCTACGAGGCGGACGACGTGATCGGCACGCTTGGCCGCGTCGCGGCGCGCGAAGGGGTCGAGACCTACATTGTCACCGGCGATACCGACACGCTGCAACTCGTCTCGGACGATGGCGTGAATGTCGTTTTGCCCGGCACGCAGAATCGCTTTTCGGACTTCCGTATCTACGATATGGCGAAGACGATCGAGCGATACGGCTTCGCGCCGCCGCTCGTCGCCGATTACAAGGCGCTCGTCGGCGACAAGGGCGACAACATCCCCGGCGTCAAGGGGATCGGCGAGAAGACCGCGAAGGGACTCCTGCAGCAGTTCGGCCCGCTGGAGAACTGGCGCGATCATCTGGACGAGATCATGCCGCCGCGCATCCGCGACATCATCGTGGCGCAGTACGAAGACGCGCTCAAAGGCAAGGTGCTGACGACGATTGTCACGGACGTAGACCTCCGGCTCGACTTGGAGGCGTGCCGCACGCACGAGTACGACCGCGAGCGCGTCGTCAATCTCTTCCGCGAGTTGGAGTTCCGCTCGCTGCTGACGAAATTGCCGGAGCACGTCTCCGCCCAGAAGAGCCTCAATCATGGCGACCACAATCACACCGCCACCGTTATCGCGAAGGCGGCGGAGTTGCCCGCGCTGGCGGCCCGCTTGCGCGAGGTGGGGACGTTCGCCTTCGATACCGAGACGACGAGCGTCAACCCGGTGACGGGCGCGCTGGTCGGCATCTCGCTCGCGGTGGACGGCAACGAGGCGTGGTATCTACCCGTCGGCCACTACCTCGCGGAGGAGCAGTTGAGCGTGCCGGAGGTGCGCGAGCATCTCGGGCCGATCTTCGCGGACCCAGACATCACGAAGGTGGCGCACAACGCCAAGTTCGATATCCTCGCCTTCGAGCGAGCGGGGTTGGAGTTGAACGGCCTGATCTTCGACACGATGCTCGCCGCCTATCTGCTCGGCGAAACGTCTGTCGGGCTGAAGGAACTCGCCTTCACCCGCCTCGGCCTTGAGATGACGCACATCACGGACTTAATCGGCACGGGCCGCGCGCAGATCACGATGGCGCAGGTGCCGGTGCCGCAGGCCGCCCTCTATGCCGCCGAGGATGCCTACGCCACCAATGCCCTCGTCGCCCCGCTGCGGGACGACTTGCAGAAGCGCGAAATCCTCCACTTGCTCGATGAGATCGAACTACCGCTCGTGCCGATCCTCGCGGACATGGAGCGCACCGGCATCACGGTTGACGGCGACTATCTCCGCACGCTCTCGAAGCGCCTCGACGAGCAGATGGCCGCGCTCGCCGCCGATGTCTACGAACTGGCGAAGCATCCCTTCAACATCAACTCGCCGATGCAACTCGGCGCGGTGCTCTTCGATGAACTGAGCCTGCCGCACGGCAAGAAGACGAAGACGGGATACAGCACTGCCTCGGATGTCCTGGAGCCGTTGCAGTGGGAGCACCCGATTGTCAAGCAAATCCTCGAATACCGGCAACTCTCCAAGTTGAAGGGGACGTATGTCGAGGCGCTGCCGCTATTGATAAACCCGGAGACAGGGCGGGTGCATACCTCGTTCAATCAGGCGGTTGCCTCGACGGGGCGGCTCTCATCGAGCGATCCGAACCTGCAGAATATCCCGATCCGCACCGAGGTCGGGCGCGAGGTACGTCACGCATTCGTCGCGGGCAACACGCCGGAGACGACAATCTTCAATGGCGAGCCCGCCGTCCTGCTTGCCTGCGACTACTCGCAGATCGAACTGCGCATCTTCGCCCATGTCTCGCGCGACGAGGCGCTCTTGGAAGCCTTCCGTGAGGGGCGGGACATCCACCGGGCGACGGCGTCTGAGATGTTCGACGTGCCCTATGAGGCGGTGGACCCGGACACCCGCAGGCTGGCGAAGACGGTCAACTTCGGTATTATCTACGGCATCAGCGCCTTCGGTCTCGCCAACAGCGCGGGCGTTACGCAGGCGGTCGCGCGCGACTACATCAAACTCTACTTCGAGCGCTTCCCCGGCGTGAAGCGGCTGACCGACTCGATCCGCGAGGAGGCGCTGGAGAAGGGGTACGTCTCCACGCTGCTCGGTCGCCGCCGCTACTTCCCGGAGTTGCAGTCGCGCAATCCGCAGGTGCGTCAGGCCGCCGAGCGCGCCGCCATGAACGCGCCGATCCAGGGCACGGCGGCGGACATCGTCAAGCGAGCGATGATCCGCGTCGATGCGCTGCTGCGGCGCGACAACCTGCGCGGCAAGGTGCTCCTGCAGGTACACGACGAACTTGTCCTCGAAGTGCCCGCCAGCGAGCTGGAGCAGACCTGCGAGGTCGTCACCGAGGCAATGACAGGCGCGTTCGAGTTGATCGTCCCCCTGGAAGTGGAGGCGAAGGCGGGGCAGAACTGGGATGAACTGAAGCCGATCACCCAGGCCGAGCGCGAGGCGAAGCAGGTTGTCGTTACCGCCCAGCAGCAGGGACGGTTACTCTAAGCTCACAAAGGAGTTTGTACGTGGCGGGCGAACGACCGGTCCTCATCTCCGTCGTCCAGTTTCAGGAAAGCGTCGTCGCGGGAACAACCCGGATTGTCAATCTCTTCGATACCGCGCACCGCCTCGGCGCGGACGGCGTCGAACTGCGGCCCCAATTCTGGAAGGAGAAGGCGAGCGAACTGCCCGCCGCGCGGGAGCGAGCCGCAGAACATGGCCTGCTCGTCACCTACGCGACGATGGGCACCCTCTACGGCACCGATGCGAGCGTGCTCCGTCAGGACATCGAGGATGCCCGCGCGCTCGGCTCGCCGATCTTGCGTATCTTCCCCGGCCTGCTACCCGCCACCGACACGGACCCGGCGTGGGAGACCGGCCGCGCCATCGCCCGCTATGCCGAGGCGCAAGGGGTCACGCTCGCGCTGGAAAATTTCGTCGGCACACCGGGCGGCACATTGGCGGAAATCCAACGCGGCATCGAGAACATCCCGTCACTGGCGACGAACATCGACATCGGCAACTATCCGCACCACGATCAGGACGTAGTCGCCGCCATCGGTGCGGTCGGCGCGCGAGCGGTCTCCGCGCATTTGAAGGATCACGGCGAGCCACCGGGGTACGCCTCGGCCGCCCTCGGCGATGGCGTCCTGCCGCTCGGGGAGATCATGGACGCGCTCGACCGCCTGCCACAACGCTTGCTGTACATCTTCGAGTTCGGCGGCGGCGGCAACCCGGACGACCGGATCGCCCGCAGCCTGGCCTATCTACGCGCAAGATAGCAATACTCCGTTCGCGCAGGAGAGATGGTCGCTCCCGGTGGTGGCAGGCTTCCAGCCTGTTCTCTCGCAGGCTGGAAGCCTGCCACCACCGGAAGCGAGCATCTCTCCTGCGCGAACGGAGTATTGCTATCTTGCGCGTAGATAGGCCAGGCTGCGGGCGATCCGGTCGTCCGGGTTGTCGCCGCCGCCAAACTCGAAGATGTACAGAAGGCGCTGCGGCAGGCGGTCGAGCGCATCCATGATCCCCCCGAGCGGCAGGATGCCATCGCCGAGGGCGGCCGAGGCGTACCCTGGCGGTTCGCCGTGATCCTTCAAATGAGCGGAGACCGCTCGCGCGCCGACCGCACCGATGGCGGCGACCACATCCTGATCGTGGTGCGGGTAGTTGCCGATGTCGATGTTCGTCGCCAGTGACGGGATGGTGTCGAGGCCGCGCTGGATTTCCGCCAACGTGCCGCCCGGTGTGCCGACGAAGTTTTCCAGCGCGAGCGTGACCCCTTGCGCCTCGGCATAGCGGGCGATGGCGCGGCCCGTCTCCCACGCCGGATCGGTGCCCTCGGCGGGCAGCAGGCCGGGGAAGATACGCAAGATCGACGAGCCGAGCGCGCGGGCATCGTCGATGTCCTGACGGAGCACACTCGCATCGGTGCCGTAGAGCGTTCCCATCGTCGCGTAGGTGACGAGCAGACCATGGTCGGCGGCTCGCTCCCGCGCGGCGGGCAGTTCGCTCGCCTTCTCCTTCAAGAATTGGGGCCGCAGTTCGACGCCGTCCGCGCCGAGGCGGTGCGCGGTATCGAAGAGATTGACAATCCGGGTTGTGCCCGCGACGACGCTTTCCTGATACTGGATGACGGAGATGAGGACTGGTCGTTCGCCCGCCACGCACATACTCCTTTG
>JBPCMC010000031.1:0-19304 GCA_051002645.1 Thermomicrobiales bacterium | reverse complement strand
ATGCCGAAAGAGTGTGGGAAATGGGAGGCCGCCTACAAACGGTATCGGCTCTGGTGCGATCAGGGTCTCTGGCAACGGATCGTGGCGGCGTTGGGAAACGACGCAACGAAAGTGTCGCTGTAGGGGGGTAACGCCCGCCGTCGTATCGTCGATTCGTTGTTGGATCACGTTTTTTGGACACTGTAGATTTTCCTGGTATTGCTGCTATACTATCCCTGCAAAGGTCACGGGTCTTATCGCTTTTATCGGAGGTTCGATATGGACGACATCTGTTCGGTCGCCTACCCAATGACGGTAGGCAACGCATCGATCGCGGCAACGCGCGATGCGTCGCGCTCGCTCCTGCGCTGGATTGTGCTCGGTGCGGCGAGTCTAGTTCTCTTTGTTCTCGCCGCCGCGCATAGCGGATCGGTTGGTGCGGCAACGCCGGCGCCTAGCAACGGCAACTACTGCATCAACTACTACACCTGCTACTCCATGCCGACGTACACGCCGACCTATGTCGCGCCCGCCACGACCGTCGCTCCGGCGACGACCTCGGCGACCGGCTATCCGCCGAACGCCCTGATCGCCACGTATCCCGACGCGCGCTATTGCGGCGGCTTCGTCTCGATCGTCACGGATGGCAGCGGCAACTTGATTGATGTCTGCCCCGGCACGGGCCAGCGCATCATCCCGTTCTTCGCAGACAATGGCTTTGCCTTCGCTCAGGGCGCTTTCGGCGCGAACTACTTCAACTCGAACGTCTTCAACGGGAATGTCCCCTTCAACGGGAACTTCGCGGCCCTGAACGGCAACGGCTGCAACGTCAACTTCAACTGCGGCACCTTCGTCGGTGGCGTCTACTACTACAACGACAACCGCTTCTGCGGCGACGGCAAAGTCGCCTTCGTCCCCGGACGCGGCTACTACTGCCAGAACGGTGGCCCGCTGGTCGCCAATGGCGCGAATAACGTCAACTGCGGCAACTTCTTCTTCAACGGTTGCGGCACCTGGCGCGGCTTCGAGGCGGATGCCGCCCCGGCAGCGCCGGTGGTTGCGCACGCGGCAGTGGTCGCTCCGGCGGCGCCGGTCGTTGCTCCGGCAGCGGCGGTGGTCGCCCCGGCTGCCCCGGTCGTCGCACCCGCAGCAGCGGTCGTCGCTCCGGCGGCGCCAGTGAGCGCGAAGACGGCGACGGCGCTGAATGCGCCGCAGAGCGTCCAGGTCGATCCCACCGAGCGCCGATAGGCACCCGTCTCTTTTCCCCTTCTTCCGTGACTTTGCATCGAACACCGCGCGTCCATCCCGGACGCGCGGTTCGCTTTTATTCTGATACGGTGATTCCTCATCCCCCGGCCCCTCTCCATCGCCCCGGCGCTTCGATAGCATACGATCACAGCGGCGATGGAGAGGGAAGAATACGGGCCTCGCTATCCGCCCTATTCATCCGCACGTTTCCACAATCCCTGCGACGGCACGCGGAGCGCCCGGTTGAATTTGCTGGACGAGTTCTCCCACGCGATGACGGCAGTCAGCTCGACAATCGCATCGTCGTCGTACTGCGCACGCAGACGGGCGAAAAGGGCATCGCTGACATCCCGCCCGGTGATCGTCATAGCGTCCGCATATTCCAGCGCAACGCGCTCCGCCTCGTCATAGAGCGGGCTGGTCGCGTACTCCGGCAGGGCGAGAATCTTCTCGTCCGAGACGCCGAGTGCACTGCTCACGGCAGCGTTGATGTCCTGTCAGAACTCGCAGCCGTTGTGCGATGCCACCCGGCGGTTGACGAGCGCTTGCAAGCGCTCGTCGATCAAGCCCGAGCCGCCGATCCCCGCCCACATCGCCCGCGCCCCACGGAAGATTGTCGGTCGCCGCGCGTAGACGAGATGATTGAGGAGCGGCCCGCCCCACTGCTTCGCCTGCGCGTCGAACACCGCCTTGATTGAGTGGTCCACCGCCGCCGGATCAACCCCTGCGATCCGTGCCATCGCGTTTCCTCCTGCTCTATGCTCTCGTCGTGCCCATCCGCCGCGTGCTATCTTTACCGGGTTGCCTGCTCCCGCCCGCGATGACGTTATCTTGACATGCCGCGCGGGTATGTGCGACGACCAATTGTCTAGTTCAGAGAGGGAACCACTATGCGTGAACTGAAGAGTCAGAAGTTGCGACGGGTCAACCATCAGGGGGATGCGCTGCGTCTCGGCATGAACTGGACGGAGGAAGACCTCGGCAAGCCGCAGATCCTCGTCGAGAGCGCCTACGGGATGGGGCACCCCGGCACCTTCCACTTCCGGCCGCTGATCGAGGAAGTCTCCAACGGCGTCTTCGAGGCGGGCGGCAAGCCGGGTGTCTTCTACACGTCGGACATCTGCGACGGCGTCGCGCAGGCGCACGCCGGGATGAGTTATTCGCTCGTCTCGCGCGATATCCAGGCGGCGATGATCGAGATCCACGCCCTCGGCCACCCGCACGACGGCATGGTGCTCATCTCCGGTAATGACAAGTCGGTGCCCGCACATCTGATGGCGATGGCGCGCTGCGGCCTCCCGGCCATCCATCTGCCAGGAGGCACACAGATGAATGCGCCGAACTACGTCACCTCCGACTATATGTGGGGGATGGGCGCGGCGGTCGAGCGGGGCGAAATGTCCCGCGAGGAGATGGAAATGCACCAGCACGACGCCTGCCCGAGTTGCGGCGCCTGCCAGTTCATGGGCAGCGCCAGTACCGGGCAGGTGCTGACGGAGGCGCTCGGGCTGGCGCTGCCAGGTAGCGGCCTGATCCCCGCGCCGCTCACCCGCCACATGCGCGTGGCACGGGCGGTTGGCAAGCAAATCCTCAAACTGGTGGAGATGGACCTGACGCCGCGTAAAATCCTCACCCGCGCGGCGTTCGAGAACGCGATCATGCTGCACGCGGCGGTCGGCGGCTCGACGAACAGCCTGCTGCACCTGCCGGTGATCGCCCGCGAGGTCGGCATCGAAGTGACGATTGACGATTTCGATTACATCCACCGCCATGTCCCCGTGCTCGCCAACGCGAAGACGACGGGCAAGTACCCGGTCGAATACCTCTGGTACGCGGGCGGCGTCCCGGCGGTGATGCTCCAACTGCGCGACCTGCTGCACCTCGACTGCCTGACGGTGACTGGCAAGACGGTGGGCGAGAATTTGGAGGAGATCGAGCAGAGTCGCTTCTTCCAGGAGACGCGCGGCTACCTCGCCAACGTCAAGGTGCCGGTGGAGGATATCATCCGCCCGCGCGACCAGGCCTTCGGGCCGGAGGGCGGCGTTGGTGTCCTGCGCGGCAACCTCGCGCCGGGCGGGGCGGTGATTAAGCACTTCTCCGTGCCGAAGGTGATGCACATCCATGTCGGCCCGGCACGCGTCTTCGACAACGAGGACAGCGCCGTCGCCGCCCTGATCGAGCGCGTCGTGCAGCCGGGCGATGTCGTCGTCATCCGCTACGAGGGCCCGAAGGCGAACGGCATGCCGGAGATGTACTATGCGACGGCGATCATCGCCGCTAGTATCGAACTGACCGCCACCTGTGCCGTCGTGACGGACGGCCGCTACTCCGGCGCGGCGAAGGGCCCGGCGGTCGGGCACGTCACACCCGAGGCGATGGACGGTGGCCCGCTCGCGCTGGTGGAGGAAGGCGATTTGATCGAGATCAACGTGCCGGAGCGCCGCCTCGCCATCGTTGGCACGCGCGACGGCGAATTGACGCCGGAGGAAGTGGACACTCTGCTCACCGCCCGCCGCGCGCAGTGGACGCCGCCACCGCCCCGCCACACGACCGGCATCCTCGCCCTCTACGCGAAGATGGCCGCCAGCACGGCGGACGGGGCGTACATCGCCTAACGGTCGGTTCCCCCCGGCTCCCCTCTCTATTGCCGGTCGGCAATAGAGAGGGGAGACGTAGGGGCACATGCTATGCGCCCTTCCTTAGTTCTCAGTCCTCGATGTACCGGTGCGAGTCCGCAAGACGGCTCCGCCACCGATGACGGCGACAGCCGCGATCAATGCGGCGATCAGGCCCCAGTTGCGATTATTCTGCGCCTCGCCCGTCTTCGGCAACACGGACGCGGTGGTAGAGGCAGTGGTACTCGGGGCGCCGGCCGTCGTCGGTGCGGAGCCGGCGGTGACGACGATGTTCGCGACCATGCGCGGGTGGATGGCGCAATGGTAGGCGAATGATCCTGCCTGATTGAAGGTGAAGGAGAAACTCGCGCCGTTCGCCATGTTCTTCGAGTCGAACGCGCCCGTATCGCTGGTGACGGTGTGCGCCGCCGTGTCCATATTCGTCCAGGTCACCTTTGTCCCGACCGGCACGGTGATCGTCGCGGGCGCGAAGGCAAAGTTCTGGATCGTGATCTGCATGTCAGCAGCGGCCGTGCTCGTCGCACTCGCGCCGACGATTAGCCAGAGCAATCCC
This sequence comes from Thermomicrobiales bacterium, assembly GCA_051002645.1. GTDB lineage: Bacteria > Chloroflexota > Chloroflexia > Thermomicrobiales > JALYUS01 > JALYUS01. The sequence continues at coordinate 14,888 of JBPCMC010000031.1, read as the reverse complement.
ACGAGCAATAACACGTGTGCAATGTACTTAACCCGTCGCAACCGTCCAAAGAGGCGCATAACCGATTCCTCCCCTCGCGGACACAAGCCCGCATACCGCGTCGTGAAGCGCAGATCGCCGTCACTCTGTCGTACGTCGCTTCATTGTTCAGTACGCCGGTTGGAGGAGATGCGGATTGATTGCCGCATTGATACTCCCCTCTCCATCGCCGCATAAATCTGACATGGACCACGGCGCAGAGGGCGATGGCTCCGTACGAGAGGGGCTGGGGGTGAGGAATAGATTGCTACTCGCGCTCCCGGATGCCGCCGATGAAGTAGCTCTCCTCCGCGTGGAGGCGGCGATTCGGGCGCGGCGCATGGGAGACGGTGACGTTTTCCGGCTTCGGCATGTGCGTCGGCCGGAGTTCGGAGGCAAAGACAGGCACGGGCACACCCGGCTCCTCGCCGGGGAGCGCGAAGTCGAGCAGGACGGCGTAGACTGTCTCGCCGCCCGCCGCGCCGCCGGGCGCTTCACTGCCGACGATCTCGCCCATTCGCCCCTCGTACGGATTCGGCAAGCCCGGCTCCGAGCGCACGACAACGCGCCCCCCCGGCTCAAACCGCCGCTCGCGCATCCCACCCGCATGGACGAGCCGCCGCTCGACGTGGTACGGCGACTTGTGGCTGCCCCCCTGATAACTCATTGTGTTTCCGCTCCCATGCATACATGTCCGCAGGCTGAAAGCCTCCGCTACTGATTTGACTGTCAGTGTACGGGAATATGTGGCGTGGAAGCAAGACGGGGAAGAGCCCTAACCACCGGCCCCTTCCACGGTGGGGAAGGGGAGCAAGCCGCCGATATATCGGGGCATGGACAGAAAGCCACGACGCCTCACCAGAGTCACCCCTTCCCCGGTGGGGAAGGGCCGGGGGTTAGGGCATTTCTGGTATACTTCTCCTGTCCGGTATGCCGGGCAGTGAAACGGCGCAGCGCGGGCGCAGGCAGGGTGCGTCGCGTCACGCCGCTTTTTCGAGTGAGCACACGACACAAGAACGGATTGCATGACAGATCAAGCACACATCCGCAACTTCAGCATCATCGCGCACATTGACCACGGCAAGTCCACGCTGGCGGATCGCCTGCTGGAAGTGACGCACACGATCGAGAAGCGCGAAATGATGGCGCAGTTCCTCGACTCGATGGACCTCGAACGCGAGAAGGGCATCACGATCAAGGCGCGCGCTGTCCGCATGCGCTATATCGCCAACGACGGCGACGAGTACGAGCTGAACCTGATTGATACGCCCGGCCATGTGGACTTCGCCTACGAGGTCAGCCGCTCGCTCGCCGCCTGCGAGGGGGCGCTACTCGTCGTGGACGCCGCGCAGGGCATCGAGGCGCAGACGATGGCGAACGTCTACCTCGCCCTCGAACACGACCTCGCTATCGTCGGTGTCATCAATAAGATCGATCTGCCCGCCGCGCAGCCGGAGAAGGTCGCGCTCGAAGTGCAGAATTTTATCGGCCTCATCGACGACGAGATCGTTCTCGCCTCCGCGAAGGCGGGGACGGGCGTGCCGGAAATCCTCGAGGCGATTGTCCGCTTCATCCCGCCTCCCAGCGGCGACCGCGACCGGCCCGTGCGCGCCCTGATCTTCGACTCGCACTACGACGCCTACAAGGGCGTGATCGCCTACGTGAAGATCATCGACGGCACGCTGAAGAACGGCGACCGCATCCGCGTGATGTCCAATGGCGTCGAGAGCGAGATGATCGAACTGGGCGTCTTCCGCCCCGAAATGACCCCCGTGCCCCAACTGGCGGCGGGCGAGGTGGGGTATGTCGCGACGGGTCTGAAGATCGTGCGCGATTGCCCGGTCGGTGACACGCTCACCGCCGCCACGAACCCGTCCGCCGATCCGTTGCCCGGCTACCGCCCCGCCAAGCCGATGGTCTTCGCGGGCTTCTACCCGGTCGATTCCGACGACTACCCGCTGCTGCGCGACGCGCTCGAACGGCTGAAACTGAACGACTCGTCGCTCGTCTACGAGCCGGAATCGTCCGCCGCACTCGGTTTCGGCTTCCGCTGTGGCTTCCTCGGCCTGCTGCACATGGAGATCATCCAGGAACGGCTGGAGCGCGAGTACAACATCGACCTCCTCGCCACCGCGCCGAGCGTCGAATATCAGGTGCATCTGACGAACGGCACGACGCTGCTGATCGACAACCCCTCCGAGTTGCCGCCCATCGACCGGATCGCCGAAATCCGCGAGCCGCTGATGGACATCACGATCATCGTCCCCGCCCGCTTCATCGGCGCGATCATGGATCTCGTCACGACGCGGCGCGGCACCTTCGGCAAGATGGAATACCTGGACGAGCAGCGCGTCCTCCTCACGTACCGGATGCCGCTCGGCGAGTTGATCGTCGATTTCTACGACCAGTTGAAGTCCCGCACGCAAGGATACGCCTCGCTCGACTACCAGTTCGCGGAGTACGAGACCGCCGACCTCGTCAAACTGGACGTGCTGGTCAACGCGCAGTCCGTGGACGCCCTCTCGATGATTACGCACCGCGAGTTCGCCTACGGCAAAGGCCGCGCTCTCGTCGAGACGCTGCGCAAACTGATCCCCCGCCAGATGTTCGACGTGCCGATCCAGGCGAGCATCGGCACCCGCATCGTCGCCCGCGAGACGATCAAGGCGCTGCGCAAGAACGTCACGGCGAAGTGCTACGGCGGCGACATCACGCGCAAGCGCAAACTGCTCGAAAAGCAGAAAGAGGGCAAGGCGCGCATGAAGATGGTCGGCAGCGTCGAAATCCCCCAGGAAGCCTTCATGGCCGTCCTCTCCCTCGACCGCGATCTGGAGACGGCGGGGCGGTAATGACGGTCCGCCCCACTTTCGGCGTCGCGCACCGCCATCGAAAGAACGGCGTTCACTGTGTCGGCTCAAAGGCGGCGCAGAGCATTCCGAAATAGGTCGGCGCTTCGTAGGAGAGGAACTCACCCCGCCACGCGTCGCCGATTGCGCCGGAGAGCATCAACATCTGCCAGAATGAGTCCGCCTTCGCCGCAGCGACCAGCGCCGGGTCGATCTCCTGCACATCGGTGAGATGATGCGCTTTCATCAATTCCACGACATGATTGTCGTATTCGGCGGCGGCGGGGTCGAAGCCGTAAGGGCCGTCCGCGAGGTGGGCGTGGCCGTGGTCCGAACTGGCGATCATCGCGACGCGCTTGCCGGAGGCCGCCGCCATCGCCGTCAACGCCTGCCCAGCACGCACATGATCGGCCGGTGAGTGATCCCGCGCCGGGCTGATGACGACGATCGGCACCTGCGGCTCCGAGCGGCCACCCATGAACCAGAGGGGGATCAAGACGCCCCAGTCCATCGGCGCGGTCGCGCCCTTCGCGTCATTGCCGCCATAACTGATACCGACCGCCGGGACATCCGCCGCGTTGAGGGCGTCGATCGCGGCGCGCGCCAGATCGCGGTCGGTCGGGCAGCGCAGTTCGATTTTTTCTTTCGTCCAGTCGGAGAGCGACCCGGCGAGCGTGCCCGCCGTGACGACCGCCATTGCTCCCTCGACGTGGACATTGTGCGGCGTGAAGATGATCGTCGCGTCCGGGCGAGCGGCGGCAAAGCGGCGGCCAAGTTCCGCCATCGCTTCCTGGGTCTTCGTGGCGAGGCCGCGCTCTTCCGGCGCACACGCCTCGGGGATCGCCAGGCTGCCATGCGGCGCGATTGCGGCAAAAACCAACCCACTCATGCTGCCTCCTCCTTGATACACAACGGACGATAATGCCCGGAGTATAGCAGTATCGACGCACGCCGGGCCGGGATGAAACCGGGGAGAACCGCATGCCGCCCAAAGGGCACCCGGCAAAGAGCGCAGAGGACACAGAGCAATACAAAGAGAGAAATGAGAACGCATCCTCAATTCTTTTCCCCCCTCTGCGATCTCTGCGTCTCTGCAGTTCTCCCCGGTTTCAGCATCGATGCGTTTTGCGCGGCGGTGACGTGGGCGGGACGGCGTAATCATCGCCGCGCGATATGAGGTGCGGTCAGACTCCGATTATGCCTTCGGGGCCGGGTACGCCAGCTCGCCCGCTCTGCGCATCCCCTCCATCGCTTCCTGCACGGTGAGGAGCGGGGTTGTTTTGTAACTGCGCAGGTGACCGGGGGAGACAATCGCCAGCGCGGCGGCAGTGGCAGCAGTCGCATCCGGTAGTTCGATGATGCCGACGATGTCGGAGTCGCCGAGGGCATAAAAGAGGTGTAAGAGCCGCCCGCCCAGTTTCTCCGCCAGCGCAGCCACGCCGGGTGTGCGATCCTGCGGGTTCTTCGCGAGTGTCGCGAGCGCCTCCGCAGTGTAACTCGCCTGAATGAGGTACAGTGCCATCGGTCTCCTCCTTTTCTCTCCAAGTGTCCCTGCCCGTGCGCCGAGTATATCAGGAGAGGGTCCAGCATTGTTCGCGATGCGTCACAGAACGGTTATCTGTCCGTTTCTATCAGTAACGAATGGAACGGGTGTCTATACAACGGGAAGGGAGCGGCGATGCCACGGATTGCCTGGGTGGAGGATGACGCGGCGGAGGGGGCGACAGCGGAAGGGTTCGCGCGCGTCCGGGCCGCCTCGTCGAGTGGGCGGGTCGCGGAGATCATGCGGACGATGAGCGCGCGCCCGGACTTCATGGAGGCGATTCTGGCTGCGTCGCGCCTCCACTTCTCGGACGGCGCGCTGACCCGTGTGCAGCACGAGATGATCGCCTCGTACGTCGCCGCGCTCAACCGCTGCCATTACTGACTGACCAGCCACACCTGGTTCCTGCAGTTGCAGGGCGAGCAGTACAGTGCGGCGGCGCAGGCCCTCCGGGATGGAGACCTGGCGGCGGCCCCGGTCACGCCCGCCGAGCGGCTCCTGCTGGAGTTCGTCGGCACGCTCACCGAGCACGCCTACCGGATCACCGATGAGCAGGTGCAAGGGTTGCGCGATGTCGGCTGGACGGACGCGCAGATCGCCGAGGCGGTCTATGACGGCGCGCTCTTCAACCTTTTCGTCCGTCTCGCCGATGCCTTCGACATCCATCCGCCGACCACAATGGACCCCGACGGAGTGCCGAAAGCAGTCACCGGCGGATAGCGGGTTAGTGTGAGGGAACATCAGGTACTTGCGCGACGTACTATACTGCGAAGGATCATCCGTGATGAGCGGACAGATGGGACATGGGGCGTAGCGCGTGGGTGATGCGCCGCGATATTCGGTGGTGTAGGGAAGGAATGGGGAACCAATGGATCCAATGCAAAGTGGCCAGGTCAGCGACAAGACATTCACGACGACGCTCATCCTGAGCATTCTTCTCGGCAGCCTCGGCGTCGACCGTTTCTATCTGGGCTACACGAAGCTCGGCATCCTCAAGTTAATCACGCTCGGCGGCTGCGGCATCTGGTCGATCATCGACATCATCCAGATCGCTCAGGGAAAGCTGCCGGACGCGCAGGGTCGTCCGCTCGCTCGCTAACGGGGACGGGGATGTTCGGAGTTCGATGTTCGGAGTGGATGCACCATTTCTCCGAACATCGAACTCCGAACTGCTTAAGGAAGGTATCGCCGCTCGTAGCGCGTCTCGCGGGGGGCGCGTGCGTCGGTGTTTGGCAGCGGCGGGAAGGGTGCGTGCGGCTCGGTCTGATACCAGTAGGCGGTGCTGGCGATGTCGTCGCCACGATCGTTGGCGTGGCCGTGCTCGATGGTCACGCGGATACTCGTGTCGAAGAGCACGGGGTCCTCGATGTGATAGCGATAGACGGTGATCTTGCCGCCCCAGTTGGCCGCGCCGGGGAGGAGAATGCCGTGATAGGGCGCGACGTAGAATTCCGAGGGGCACCACGAGCAGCCGTAATAATCCTCCGTGCCCGTGCCGATGAGTGACGGTAAAGCCTCGCCGTCGATGAAGATCATGTCGTCGCCCTCGCCGTACCAGGACCAGTCCGCCTCCAGCCCCGCGCCCTCCTGACCGGCGGTGTGGCGATGGAGATTGTCGTAGTCGAGGTGGCAGCCAACGTAATGCCCCTTGCCGGTCGCCTCCATGATGAGGTAGTTGCCCTCGCCTGTCAGATTCTTGCCGTCGTCCTCGTTATGCGGCTCCGCTTGTGCCGGATTCTCCCGGTGCCACCAGGCATGGAATCTGCCCAGGCCCTCGTCTAACGTATGGTATTCCTCGTAGTCCACGTAGAAGTAGAACGAGCGGCAGTCCACCGGGCCGTCGTTAGTGATCGTCACGCGCGCGCCCTGCGCGAAGGGCATTGGGAAGTAGCAGTTGAGTCCCCGGCCATCCTGCGGGCTCATCGCGAGCATCGGCGTGGCGAAATTGCGCGTCATCGCGTGGCCCATACCGAAGAAGTCACCGACCGGCACCTCTACGGAGGGGGAAGCCTCGCCGTCCCAGTACATCCGCAGGGCGAGATTGCGCAGGTGGAGCGGATCGTCCGAGGCGATGGTGAACCAGAGGTGGGTGATGCAGCCCGCGCCGCCGATCTCCGCCAGTGTCGCCGTCTCGCCCGCCCGGAGGGTGATGAAGTCCCGGTTCCCGCCCGTCCGGTCCCACAACGATGCCCGGCGGCGCTTCGCGTCCCGCAACCGCGCCAGCCCGCGCAATGACGCCCCGCCGAATGTTGGTAGCCCGCTCACCCCACGCTCCTTCCCTATCCGTCGGTCATCTCGGAGGGTACTGTACCACCTGTCTAACCCCCCAACCCCCTTCCCGTTTCGGGAAGGGGGAGCAAGCCGCCGATATATCGAGGCAATTGGGGCAGGCCACGGCAAGTAAAGAGAGTCACCCCTTCCCCGATGGGGAAGGGGCCGGGAGTTAGGTCACCCATCTTGCCTCCGGCCCGCAATCCTCGTATCCTCCCTCTGGGTGTACCGAAGCAATAATTGCGGAATGGGGTATGACAGTCATGCGGCGATCTCTGCGCTTCCGATCATCGGTGATCCTGCTTCTTGTCCTGATCTGCGCGCCGCTCGGCACGGCAACGGCGGGGTACGCGGCCCCGGTCGGCATTGTCGCCACGGGCACGACGATCGCGGCGGATAGCGGGCCGGTGCCGCGCTTCGAGGCCGCCGCCTGCCCGTGGAAACTACCGACGGGGCAGGTGGAGGGGCAGACAGTGAAGTGTGGCTTCGCCGTCGTGCCGGAGGTACATCAGAACCCGACCGGCCCGACGATCCGGCTGCCCGTTGCGGTCTTCAAGAGCACAGCGAGCACCTCGGCCCCGGACGCAACGATCTATCTGCAAGGAGGACCCGGCGCGGCGGTCGGTGACTTCATCACCAGCTTCCTCGAAGGGCATCTCGATCGCTACACGGCAGCGCGCGACCTGATCGTCTTCGATCAGCGCGGCATCGGCTTCGCGCAGCCGAGCCTCGATTGCCCGGAAGTGACGGCGGTGGACCTCGCGAACGTCGCGACGCAGACCAGCCAGACGCAGAAGACAAACGACGATATCGCCGGCGCGTTCGCTTGCCGGGACCGCCTGGTGAAGCAGGGCATCGACCTCGGCGCGTACACGAGCGCGGAGGGCGCGGCGGACGTCAACGACATCCGCGCCGTGCTCGGCTACCCGCAACTGAACCTGCTCGGCGTCTCCTACGGCACGCGCCTCGCCCTGACGATCATGCGGGACTTCCCGAACGCGGTGCGCAGCGCGGTACTCGATTCGTCCGTGCCGCTGCAAACGAACATCATCGAAGACAACGGCGTCAACTTCAAACGGTCGTTCGATCTCTTCTTTGCCGCATGTGCGGCGGACTCTGTCTGTACGACGAAGTATCCGGCGTTGCAAGCGGATTACGCGGCCACCGTCGCGCAACTGAACGCCCAGCCGATCATGACAACGGCGACCGATCAGAAGACGAACGAGACCGTGCCCGTCGTCGTCGATGGGATCGAACTCACCTCCCTGATTTCGGTATTGCTCTACCTCAATAGCGATATCACGCGCATCATTCCGCCCTTGGTCGAGGAGGTCAAGACGGGCCAGACGACGATACTGAACGTTATACTCAACGCGATCGGCCCAATCGTCGGCGCCGATATCAACGTCGGCGCCTATTTCTCGGTCGTCTGCTCCGAGGAGGTGCCGTTCAACAATCGCGACCGCGCCGCCGCCGCCGCGCAATCGCTCCCTCCCGATCTACAGGAGATCTTCGCCAGCGACGTGCGCCAGCACTTCGATATCTGCGCGCAATGGCCCGTCCATGCGATCAACCCGGTGGAGGCGCAGTCCGTAACGAGCGATTTACCCGCGCTGGTGCTCTCCAGCGATAACGACCCCGCCACGCCGCCATCGTACGGCACGCAGGTAGAGCAGACGCTCTCACATGGCTTCCTCATCACCTTCCCCGGCATCGGGCACTCCGTCCTCGGCAACGGCGGCGATTGCGGTCTCAGCACGATCTTCACCTTCATCGACAGCCCGACAACCAAGCCGCCGACCGATTGCGTCGGGAAGACGGGGTAATTCCTCACCCCCCGGCCCCTCTCCATCGCCCATCGGTTTGTGGCAGAGGAAGGTTTGTACGGCGATGGAGAGGGGAGAAACACGGGGGATTGGATGGTAAAGAAGTGCCCTGGCACATCTTGCAGTCACCCCTCTCCATCGCCGTACGAAACCCAATTATTCCACGAAATTAGGTGCGATGGAGAGGGGCAGGGGTGAGGAAATGAATGCGCCGTCTCGCAGCAGCGGCACCGTCTCGCTCGCGTCGAGGTGCGCGGCAATCTCGACATCGCCCGCGTAGCCGAGGGCGGCGAGTTCCCGGCCTGAGCTGCACGCGGCGATGAAGGGGAGCAGCGCGGCAGCGGCCGCCGCATAGACGGCGATGGCGGCGATCGCCTCCGGTGAGGGGGCGGTCGGGCGGAGGGCGGCGAGGATTGCGCCCGCGCCGACCATGTCCTCGATTGCGGGGCGGAGCGGTTCATCGCTGCCATCCCACCGCTCGCCCGCCGCGATCACCGTAACGGTCTGACCGAGCGCGCGGGCGGTCGCGGCGACGGCCCGCGCATTGCGCACGCACCCGGCAATCACGGCGCCGCAGTCGGCGGCGAGGAAGGCGAGCGTCGAGCCGTTCGGGGAGGGGAGGACGAGCCGCGTCTCCGGCGGGAGCGCTTCCAGTGAGACCGGAGAGAGCGAGTATGGCCGCTCCGCTGTCGTCTGGCCCCGGCTGACCGCCAGCGCCGCTCCCTTCTCCTGCGCGAACGTCTCCGCCGACTCGTCCCGCCAACGATAGGGGAAGACCGTCGCCCCGCGTGCCACCGCGACATCGACACAGGTGCTGAAACTGAGCACATCGACGATCACGACGACATCGGAGAGAGGCGCGAGCCGCCGGATGCCCTCCACTCCCCACTCGAAACGCGCGTCGCAGCCGGATTGGTCGTAATACGTGGTTGTGGGGTTGTGCTGTTCCATCATCGGGTCCCTTCACAATCGAGAAGGGCGCACGGCTGTGCGCCCCTACAATGTGTCTTGCTCCCCCTCTCCTTTGCTGGCCAGCAAAGGAGAGGGGGCTGGAGGTGAGGTTCCCCAAACCGCTTACAGCCCGATTGTGACTGCCTTGACCTCCATGAACTCCTCGATGCCCATGCTGCCATTCTCGCGACCGAGACCGCTCTCCTTGAAACCGCCGAAGGGGATCTGCGGCGCAGTGGGCAGCGGGTCGTTGCAGCCGACGATACCATATTCCAGTCCCTCCGCGACGCGGAAGACGCGACCGATATCGCGCGTGAAGAAGTAGGCGGCGAGGCCGAACGGCGTGTCGTTCGCCAGGCGGATACCTTCCTCCTCGCTGTCGAACGGCACGATCGGCAGCGCGGGGCCGAAGGTCTCGTCGTGGAGAATCTTCGCGTCCGGCGCGACATTGGCGAGGATGGTCGGCTCGTAGAAGAAACCCTTCAGGTGGCCGTTCGTGTCGGCGGGCTTGCCACCGGCGAGCACCGTCGCGCCGCCCTTCAGCGCATCCGCGACCTGATCCTCGACCTTCTGGAAGCCGCGTTCGTCGATCATCGGGCCGACCTTGGTGTCGGCATCGAGGCCGTTGCCAACCTTCAGGCCCTTCGCCAGTTCCGCGACGCGCTTGGAGAACGCCTCGACGATTGGGCGCTGGACGTAAAGGCGGTTGGTGCAGATGCAGGTCTGCCCCGCGTTGCGGAAGCGCGAGGTGATCGCGCCCTGCGCGGCCTGCTCGATGTCCGCGTCATCGAAGATGAGCATCGGGGCGTGACCGCCCAGTTCGAGCGAGACCTTCTTGACCGTCCCCGCCGCCATCGCCATCAGTTCCTTGCCGACCTCGGTGCTACCCGTGAAGGTGATCTTGCGGACGATGTGGCTCTCCGCCAGCACCTTCGCGACCTCTTTAGCCGACTTGCTCGTGACGATATTGACGACGCCCGGCGGGAAGCCCGCGTCGTCGAATGCCTTGATGATCTCCAGCGCGACCAGCGGCGTCGCGGACGAGGGTCGCAGGACGACGGTGCAACCGGCCGCCAGCGCGGGCGCGATCTTGCGCGTAATCATCGAGTGCGGGAAGTTCCACGGCGTGATCGCCGCGACGACGCCGACCGGCTGCCGGAAGGTGAGGACGCGCTTGCCCGCCGTCGGGCTGGGGACGACCTCGCCGTAGGTGCGGCGCGCCTCCTCCGCGTTCCAGCGCACGAAGCCGGCGCTGATCGTCGCCTCGCCGCGCGATTCCGCCAGCGGCTTGCCGTTCTCCTCGGTGAGGATGCGGGCATGTTCCTCGATGCGGCTCTTGAGGATCTCGAACGTCTTGTGCAGCAGTTCGGCGCGCTCGTCCGCCGGACGCTTGGACCATGCCGGGAAAGCGTCTGCCGCCGCCTGCACCGCCGCTTCCGCCTCCGCCGCGCCGCCGTCCGCGACTTCGGCGAGCAGTTCGCCCGTCGCGGGGTTGTGAACGGGGAACGTCTTGCCGCCCTTGGCATCCTGCCACTGACCATTCAGATAGAGTTGATAGGTTTTCGTCGCGGTCGTTGCCATCTTGGACTCCCTTCGTGCGTACCGTGCCTCATATATCTGAGAACACCCTGCATCGTCCCGCATTCCATCGGGAGCGTCAACGGCGGTGAAACCTCACCCCCCGGCCCCTTCTCGTACGGAGCCATCGCAGAGAGAGCACGGACAAAGGAAAGTCCATTTAGCGATAGAGAGGGAGATGGAGAGGGAAGAACGCTGTGGTGTTCCAGACAAATCCCCTTCCCCTTCCCTCTCCATCGCTGCACAGACCTGATACAAACGATGATCTCGCTGCAATGGAGAGGAGCCGGGGTGAGGAATTACTCGCCCACCTACAGCGCGTAATCGCCCTTGTGCGCCTCCTCCAGATAGCGCGCCAGGAGGTCGATGCACGCCTGCACATCCGTCGCGCTGACCATCTCGTTGACGGTATGGACATAGCGCGTCGGAATCGAGAGGGTGAAGGCGGGGACGCCGCCGTTCAGCCGCTGCACGCCGCCCGCGTCGGTGCCGCCCGCCGGGAGAATCTCCATCTGGTGCGGGATGCCTTCGCGCTCCGCGATGGTGCGGAAATGGTCGACCAGTTTCGGGTGGCAGATGAGCGAGCCATCCATGATCTTGATCGCCGCGCCGCCGCCGAGGGTCGTCACGGTGTTCTCGCCACCGCCGCCGGGAATGTCCATCGCCAGCGTCACATCGAGCGCGACGACGATGGTCGGGTTGAGCGCCGAACCGCTCGCCGCCGCGCCGCGCAAGCCGCCTTCCTCCTGCGAGGTCGCGACGGCGTAGATCGTCGCCTCGCTGGAGCGCATCGCCCGCAGCGCCTCGAACATGACGAAGAGGCTGGCGCGGTCATCCATTGCCTTGCAGATGTAGTTGTCACCGACCTTCTCGAAGGTGCGGTCCATCGTCACGTAATCGCCGACGCGCACCGCCGCCTTGACGGCATCGGCGGACATGCCGAGATCGACGAAGAACTCGTCGTGCTGCGCCATCTTCCGCTCCTCGCCGCGCGTCAGGTGCGGCGGCTTGCGCGCGGGTTGCAACGCGCCGCGGAGCACTGAACCATCGGCGGTCGTGACGAGCACGCGCTGGGCGACCATGTTGGCGGGATCGTGCCCGCCGAGCGTTTGCAGGCGGAGGAAGCCCTTGTCGTCGATGTACTTGACGAGGAAGCCGATCTCGTCCATGTGCGCAGCGAGCATCACGCTCACATCGTCGCGCCCCTTCTTCGTGCCGATGACATTGCCGAGCGCGTCGGTGCGCACCTCATCGGTCAGTTCGCCCAGTTGCTCGCGGGCGATCACCCGCTGCTGCTCCTCGCGCCCCGGCACGCCGGGCGTCTCGACCAATCGCTTGAACAACGCCTCATTGAGTGCCACTGCATTCCCCTTCCATCGTTCCGCGTAACCGCCGCGAGAGCGTATCGCGCCCCCTCCCGGTCGTCAACGGCGAGCGCGGTGAGCAGCGGCGAAACGCCGGTCAGTCGAGCATCCCACTCTGGCCCGCAGGTTGCGTGCTACGATATGCGAAGTGCGGAGGAAATGACGGACGTCACCGAAGGAGTGCATCGTGACACGAAGCAAGAATGGCAGCGGCCCATCCCGCGCGGGCGATCGCCCGTTCCATGCGCGCGGGCCCGGCGAGCGGCGCAATGTCGCGATGGGGCGGAGCGGCATGGTCGCCACGCAACACCCGTTGGCGACGGCGGCGGGCCTCTGGGCGCTCGAACGGGGCGGCAATGCGATGGACGCGGCGCTCGCGGCGGCGGGCGTCTGCGGCGTCGTGCTCCCGGCGATGTGCGGTCTCGGCGGCGATTGCTTCCTGCTCTACTACGACGCGAAGACGCAAAAAGTGACCGCCCTCAATGGCAGCGGCGCGGCACCGCAGCAGGCGACGCCCGGCCTCTACGCGGAGCGCGGCCATATCGCCCGGATGCCGACGCGCGGGCCACTCTCGGTCGGCATCCCCGGCGCGGTGGACGCCTACTTTGCGGCCTTCGAGCGGTGGGGGAGTATCCGCATCAGCGATCTACTCCGCCCCGCCGAGCAGTACGCGCGGCACGGCTTCGCCCTCACACCCGACGGCGCGGAGATCATCGGCAATCAGGCGGATATCCTGAAGCAGCAGGCGGGCGGCGCGGCGAAGACCCTCCTCAGGAACGGCAAGGACGCGCCGCACACCGGGCAAATCCTCAAGAATGAGGACCTCGCGGACTCGATCAGCCTGCTCCGGCGGCAGGGGCGCAAGGCATTCTACGAGGGCGAACTGGCGGCGAAGATCGCCGCGTGGATGGAGAAGAATGGCGGCCTGATCACGGAGGCGGACCTCGCCGCGCACGAGACCGAGATCTACCCGGCGATCAGTACGACCTACCGGGGCCACACCGTCCACACCACCGCGCCGCCATCGCAGGGGCTGATCCTCCTCCAGGAACTGAATATCCTCGCCAATGCCGACCTCGCGGGGATGGACCCGCACGGCGCGGCGGCGATCCATCTGATGATCGAGGCGAAGAAACTCGCCTTCGCCGATCGCAATCGGTACGCGGGCGACCCGAAGTTCGTCACCTTCCCGCTCGACAAACTGATCAGCCCGGAGCGCGGCGCATCGCACTACGTCTCGATCAATCCCGATCATGCCCGGATGGACGACCCCGCGCTCTCGCTCGTGCCGGAGATGACCGGCGACACGACCTATCTCTGCACGGTGGACGAGGCGGGCAATGCCGTCTCGCTCATCCACTCGCTCTCGGCGGCCTTCGGCTCCGGCTGCCTCGTGGACGGCACGGGGATCATCCTCAACAACCGCGCCGGGCGGGGCTTCTCGCTCCAACCCGGCCACCCAAATCTGCTCGCCCCCGGCAAGCGGACGATGCACACCCTCCAGTGCTACGCCGTCACGCGCGGGGATGGCACGCTTGCCTTCGTCGGCGGCACGCCGGGCGGGGACCAGCAGCCGCAGTGGAACATGCAGATCATCGCCAATATCCTCGACTACGGCATGTCGCCGCAGGAGGCGGTGGAAGCGCCGCGCTGGACGAGCTTCCCCGGCACCGACCCCGCGAACCTGCCAAACCCGTACGAGGTGCGCATCGAGCACCGCGTCCCCGACGAGACGTTGATGGAACTGCGGCGGCGCGGCCACACCGTCCATGCCCTGCCGGAGTGGGATGCGGGCGGCGCGGCGCAGGTGATCGCCTGGGAGGACGGCACCTGCTACGGCGGCTCCGACCCCCGCGCCGAAGGCGTCGCCCTCGGCTTCTGAGCGGCGTATACTGCCAAATGTGCGAGACGACCAAGAGGAGTAGCGAATGGCGACGCGGAAGATCCCGGAGAAGCAGCCTGAGGCTGTAGCGGTCACGCGCGCTATCGAAGAGGACATTGGCGATGATGACGTTTCGTTCTCATCGCCCACGGAGGACAAGCCGAAGACCGCGCAGGAACTTTACCGTGCCCTCGTAGAGAATGGCTTTATCGACGGGTGGAAGGATCGCACCGACATCGGCGATAGCTATGCCCGCAACATCCGTATCAATGGCACGCACTCGACAAGGAGAGCCGTCATGGCGACGCGCAAACGAACGCCGCATGAGACCCACAAGGAATCTGCCCCAGAAGCCGATACAATTGATGATGAGATGTTCGAGTCCCCTTCGTCATCTCCGGACAAGAAAGTATTGACGGGAAGAGCGCTGCTCGAATCCGGGTTGGTCGGTTTATGGAAAGATCGTACCGACATTGGAGATACCCTTGAATATGTTCAGAAATTGAAGGATCAAGGGCGTGAACGGCGGCAGAAGCGCATTCGCAAATATATGTCGAGTTAGCCGGTGCGCTTGCTCGACTCAGATGTCATGGTCGATATTCTGCGAGG
>JBPCMC010000030.1:0-10798 GCA_051002645.1 Thermomicrobiales bacterium | reverse complement strand
CCTGCCCTCCTTGGTTTGTGGGCTGCGGTGGCCGTCGGGGGAGAAAAGGAGGGGGGAGTGGTGGTCGGTCCGCGCGCCCCCCCTACGCAGGCATTCGCCCCGCTGATCGCCGCTAATCCGACCCCGCCTTTTCGACCACCGAGATGCATCTCTTCATCGCCCAGTTCATCGCCACGCAGTTCATCCCAAAGAATCAGCGCCTCCTCAGGTGGAAGGCGCTGTGGTTCACATTCGCGGTCGGGCTCTCGATGGTGGAGTTTATCTGTTACGCGGCGGCCGTATTCGTGACACTCAACCGCTAGCGGGGCTTTAACGGTGTGGCGCTTGTCCTGATGGTGCTGTTGCCATGAAACGTGAAGGATTTGTCGCCCTTTTCCACGGCCATCTCCTTCATCGGATATGCGGCGGACGTGGCATCCGATCGCGCTTTTTCAACGATCGTGATCTTCACCGCGTCGCGGTCCTTCTTTTCGATCTTGATCATTGCCTGCCACCTTCCGTACGCCCCATGTCATATCGCACATCGCCTGTATAGCACGCTATCGCACTCAGCCCTTCGTCATTCCAGCGGATCGACGCCCGCATCCCAGCGCTGACCGACGGCCTGCCGGACGCCGAGGGCGAGTGTCGGGTAGGCGTGAATCGCCTGCGCGACGCGGCCCGCGAAGGCGTCCGCCTGCATCGTGACGACCAGTTCGTGCAGGATGTCGCCCGCGTGCGGCCCGATGATGTGCGCGCCCGCGATCTGCCCGCCGCCCAGCATCTTAGTGATCCCCTTCGGCGCGAGGATGACCTTGATGAACCCCTGCGTCTCGCCCATCGTGATCGCGCGATCGACACGGTCGAAGGGCCAGCGCAGCACCTCGATCTTGTCGCCGTACTCCTTACGCGCCTCTTCTTCGGTCATGCCGACGCGCGCCACCTCCGGGTCGGTGAAGGTCGCCCACGGCACGACGCGATAATCCGCCTTCTTCGTCTTCGACCGCTTGCCCGGCTTGCCGATGTTCTCCGCGACGAGCCGCCCCTGATATTCCGCGACATGCGTGAACTGGTAGAGGCCCGTGCAGTCGCCCGCCGCCCAGATGTGCGGCACGTTCGTCTGCAACGTCTCCTGCACGGTGATGCCCTTCCGTTCGGCGGTGACGCCGGCATTTTCGAGTTGCAGGTGCCCGATGCGCGCCTTGCGCCCGGCGGCGGCGATAATCACCTCCGCGCGCACCGTCACCTCCTGCCCGTCGCGGACGCCGGTGACGACCCGATCCGGCCCCTCGACAGCGGCGCGCTTTGCCTCGGTACCGGTGTAGATCGTGATGCCTTCCTTGAGCAGGATCTCCTTCAGCGCGGCGGACATCTCGGGGTCTTCCTTCGGCAGCAGCCGCGCGTTGCGCCCGACAATCGTCGTCGGCACGCCGAAGCGGGCGAAAATCTGCGCGAACTCGCAGCCAATCGGCCCGCCGCCGAGCACGACGACCGAGCGCGGCATCGCGTACTGGCTCTGCAAGACCTCGATGTTCGTCATAAATCCCGCCTCGCGGATGCCCTCGATCGGCGGCACGTTCTCCTCCGAGCCGGTGGCGATGACGATGTCCTTGGCCGTGATCTGGCGGTCGCCGATTTGGAGCGTGTGCGCGTCGATGAAGTGCGCCCGCCCCTCGATCACGTCGATGCCGATCTTCCGGTAGACTTCGGCGTTCTCGCCTTTGGCGATCTCGGCGATGATCGTATCCTTGCGGTCCATCACGGCGGCGAAGTTGACGGAGATCTCTCCGGCGCGCAGGCCGTAGTCCGCCGCGTGGCGCATCTGATTGAAAACCTTCGCGGACTCGATCAGCGCCTTGGAGGGCACGCAGCCGGTATAGAGGCACTCGCCCCCGACCCGCTCCTCCTCGATCATCGCGACCTTGTGCCCCATCTCCGCCGTCAACCGGGCGGCGGTCATCCCCGCCGTCCCCGCGCCGATCACCACCACATCATAGGTATCCTGCGCCCGCGCCATCGTGCATCACTCCTTTGGATATATCGAACGGGGAGCCCACCCCCATCTGCCCAGAGGGCGCCCGCCCTCGCGCGCCGGGAAGGGGAACTCGCGTCGGGCGTTGTACATGGCTATCGAATCGCGTGATTCAAGCAGGCCGTGATTTCGCCCTACGACACCCCTTCTTGTTCGGGAGGGGGCTGGAAGATAGCTTCTTCCAATCATACGCAGTAGCGTGCCGAACGGATGCGTTTCTTCCAGAAAGAGTGCAACACGGCTATGATAGCAGCGTAATGAGCGATAGCACGAAATGAAGGAGCGACGCGATATGAGTGACATCAAGCTTTTCCGCACGAGCAATGGCACCGTCGAGGAGATGAAAGGGACATCTGTCGCTGTTGAGAAATCACTCCAGAAGCTCATAGAGCAACATCTTGATGCGTTCCTTGGCATCCGCTTTCTGGCTTCTGAACACAATACAGGCAAAGTTCACGGTGGCCGAATTGATACGCTCGGTATAGACGAGAACGGTTACCCTGTCATCATCGAATATAAGCGAGCGCTCAATGAGAACGTCATCAATCAGGGTCTATTTTACCTCGATTGGTTGATGGATCATAAGGCGGACTTCAAACTGCTTGTAATGGATGGGCTTGGGAAAGAGCAGGCAGACAATATTGAGTGGAATTCGCCGCGTCTTCTTTGTATCGCCGGCGACTTCACAAATTACGACGAACACGCTGTCAAGCAGATTCCTCGCAACATCGAATTGATCCGATATCGTCGCTATGGAGATGGTTTTCTGCTATTTGAATTGGTAAACGTGATAGCTATCCAGCCAATCGAGGACGATTTGACGACTGGTAATCCGGTAAAGGCGAGAGGGAAATACACAGACAAGACAATCATAGAATCTTTGGCTGAATCAAGCCAACATACCCGCGACCGATTTGAGGCTATTAGGGCATTCCTTCAGGCTCTCGGGGATGATGTGCAGATGAAATCGTTGAAGCTATATGTGGCATTCAAGCGGATAAAGAACTTCGCATGTTTGGAGGTGCAGGCGAGTTCAGGAGTAATTCGAGCCTTCGTGAAAGTCAACCCGGACACGGTTGTGTTGGAGCAAGGTTTCACCCGTGATGTTCGGATGATCGGCCACTGGGGTACAGGCGATCTGGAGATCACTATCCGAAATGACGAAGACTTTGAGCGGGCGAAATCCTTGTTATTGAAGGGTTATGAAGCAAGTTAGGAAAGCATCGCATTCTATCGGGAATCTGGCACGCCGAGACCGGAGGGCGGTTCGAGCACCGCCCCTACGAAGTTGTTCTCCTCCTCTCCATCGCAACGGAGAGGGGGCAGGGGGTGAGGTTTATTTATCCCGCAGTCGGGGGTCGAGGATGTCGCGGATGCTGTCGCAGAGGAGGTTGAAGGAGAAGACGGTGAGCAGGATGGCGACACCGGGGCCGACGCTCATCCACCAGAAGCCGTTGCTGAGGTAGGCGCGGGCGTGGTTAATGTCCGAGCCCCAGGTGGGCGTCGGGGGCTGCGCGCCGAGGCCGAGGAAGCTGAGACTCGCCTCGGCGAGGATGGCGAAGGCGACGCTGAGCGATGCCTGGACGATCAGCGGGTTGAGAATGTTCGGCAGGATATGCTTGAAGGCGATACGCGTCTGGCTCGCTCCCGCCGTGCGCGCCGCCTCGACGTACTCGCGCTCCTTCGCCTGCAAGACCTGGCCGCGCGTCAGGCGGGTGTAGACGGGAATGGCGACGACACCGATGGCGATCATCGTGTTGCGCAGGTTCGGGCCGAGCGCCGAGGTGATGGCAATGGCGAGCAGCAGGCCGGGGAAGGCGAGCAGCGCGTCGATCACGCGGAGGATCAAGAGATCGCTCCAGCCGCCCCGGTAGCCCGCGATCATGCCGAGGGTCATGCCGATCGTCAGGCCGATGCTGACTGCGAAGATGCCGACCGCCAGGGAGACGCGCGCCCCGAAGATCACGCGGCCAAGCACGTCGCGCCCGAGGTCGTCGGTGCCCATCAGATGCTGCGCGCTCGGCTTCGCGATGGCGTCCGCCGGGTGCGAGACCTTCGGGTCGGTGCGCACAATGAAGGGCGCGGCGACCGCGACGAGGATCAGGAAGGCGATGAAGGTGCCGCCGATCAGGAAGCGCGGGTGGCGGCGCACGTTATTCCATGAGAAGAGGCGGCGCGATTTCGGCGCGACCCCGACCACGGCGCGTGCATTGCCACCGGCGCTGATAGCCGTCGGGACAGCGGTGTTAGCCATATTTGATCCTCGGATCGAGAACTGCGTACAAGAGGTCGACGAGCAAGTTGACGGCCATGAAACTGAGCGCGCTGAGCAGGACGACACCCTGCACGACGGGGTAATCCCGCCCGCCGATGCTGTCCACCGCGAGCCGCCCGACACCGGGCCAGAGGAAGATCGTCTCCGTGATGAATGCCCCTTCCAGCACCGCGCCGACTTGCAGGCCGACGACCGTCACGAAGGGGATGAAGGCATTCTTCAGTGCGTGCCTGAGCACGACGGAGCGCTCCGAGAGCCCCTTCGCCCGCGCGACGCGGATGTACTCCTGATTGAGCGCGTCGATCAGACCGGAGCGCATCAGCCGCATGTTGACGGCCAAACTCGGTGTGCCGAGGGCGATCATCGGCAGGATGAGGTGCTTCAGGTTCTGCCCGGCGTCCTCCTTGAAGGGGACGAAGCCGCCCGGCGAGAAGATGCGGAAGGTGAGCGCGAAGAGCAGGATGAGCATGATGCCGCTGAAGAAGTTGGGGATCGAGACACCGAGCAAGGGAAAGCTCGTGCCGACGAGGTCCCAGACCGAGTTCCGCTTGGTGGCGCTCAGGATGCCGATGGGGATGGAGATGAGCAGGCTGAAACAGATCGCCGCGAAACCGAGTTCGAGCGTCGCCGGCAGGCGGCTAAAGATCGCCTCGCTCACCGGCTGCCGCGTGCGCAATGACCGCCCCATGTCCCCGTGCAGGAAGCGCGTGAGCCAGTTGACGTACTGGATCGGAATTGGCCGGTCCAGCCCGTACTGGTGACGCAGGTTGGCGATCGTCGTCGGGTCCGGCTCCTCGCCGAGCAGGACGCGAATCGGATCGCCGGGCGTCAGTCGGAGCAGCGTGAAGATGATGATGCTCACCAGGAGCGCCACCGGGACCATCAGCATCAGCCGCCGGATGATGTATGCCGTCATACGCAGTAGCCAGTAGCCAGTAGCCAGTAGCCAGTAGTCAGCGGAGGCATGTGATGTCCCTGCCCCCGCTGCCCGCTGCCCGCTGCCCGCTGCCCGCTATTTGAACCAACCCGTCTCGAAGCGCATGATCTGATCGGCGGTAAGCGTCATCCCCTGCACGTTGGGCCGCGAGAGCATGAACGAGATGGGAAAGCGGTAGTAGATGAGCGGCGCATCGTCCACGACGATCTTCTGCAACTGCTGATACAGATCCTTGCGCTGTCCCTGATCGGTAGCGGCGCGCGCCTTCTCCATCAAGTCATCCGCCTGCGGATTGGTGTATTGCGAGTCGTTCCCGGCGGCGCCCGTATGCAGCATGTTGTAGATGTTGCCGTCCGGGTCGATCCGGCCGCTCCAGCCGACGAGGTTCGCCTGGTATTTGCGGGCCTGTGTATCGGCGACGAGTGTCGGAAAGTCGAGCTGCACGAGATTCATGATGATGCCTGCTTTGGCGACCTGATCCTTCATCAGTTGGGCGAGTTGGGTGGTGGTCGGCGATCCGGCGGTGATCTTCATCTCGCACGTAAAGCCGTCCGGCTTGCCGCCCGCCTTCAGGTATTCCTTCGCCTTGGAGATATTTGCCCCATACGGCTTATAGGCGTCATCAAAGGCCCAACTCGGCGGCGCAATCGGGCCGAAGGCGGCCTTGCCGACGCCGAAGTAGACCGTCTTCATGATCTGGTCGCGGTCCAGCGCCTCCGCGAACGCCTGCCGGAACTCCTTCTTATTGAACGGCTCTGCCTGGGTGTTGATGACGATGCTCTGATAGCCCAGACCGGGCGTCTCCTGCAAGACGAGGTCTTTCCCAGCCTTGACGCTCGCGTAGTCCTTCGCGGGGACGACATAGCCGATGTCGATGTCGCCCGTCTTGACATTGGTGAGCGCCACCGTCTCATCGACAATCGGGCGGATGGTTACCTTATCGAGATAGGGCAGTTGCGTACCGCTCGCGTCCTTCTTCCAGTAATTCGGGTTGCGCGCCAGCGTGATATGGTCGTCCTTCACCCATTCGACGAACGTGAATGCGCCGGTGCCCGCGCCGACTGGCTTGCGAGTGAAGTCCTGCCCGCCCGCCTCGGCGGCTTTTTGCGAAACCATCATCCCCGCCCGGTCCACAAGGTTGGCAAGCAAGGGCGCGAAGGCTGCCTTGAGGTTGAATTTGACGGTGTACGGGTCCATCACCTCGACCGACTGGATCGAGCCGATCTCAGGCGCGCGACGGCTGGCCTTGTCGGTGAGATAGCGCTCGATATTCCACTTGACCGAGTCGGCATTGAAGTCCGAGCCGTCGTGATATTTGACGCCCTGCCGCAGTTTGAAGATGTAGGTCTTCGGGTCCGGCGTCTGCCACGATTCCGCCAGCGAGGGGATGATCTTCAGGTCCTTGTCGATGGCGACGAGCGAGTCGTAGATATTGTAGAGCACCTGCCGATCGACGAGCAGGCTGGAGGGCATCGGATCGAGGTTGGCGATATCCGAGTCCAGTTCGGCCTTGATCGCGCCGCCCTTCTTCGGTGTACCCGCGCTCGCTGCCGCTGGCGCCGTCGTCGCGCCACCGGCGGTGGTCGCGGCAGGGGCGCTGGCGCCCGCTGCAGGCGCGGTGGTCACCGCCGCGCTCCCGGTCGTCGCGGCTGCGGCGGCCTTCGGCGTGTCCGTGGCGCTGCTACTGCTGCCGCAGGCGGCGAGCACCGCGCCGAGGGCGGCCGTCGCACCCGTCGCGGCAATCCCCCGGAGGAGTGTGCGGCGATTCAACCGGGCGTGCGAAACAGACTCGTCAGCACCATCATGCCTCGTCATCGTTACCCCTTCCCTCACATTCCGCGCGGCTCATCCATCGGTGATGCCGCATCATACCAGTAGCCGGATGCCAGATGCCAGATGCCAGACGCGAGTGGTCAGTAGTCAGTAGTCAGTAGTCAGTTGAAGTCGGAGGGCGCTACGCGCCGTCTTGCTACTTGCTACTTGCTACTGACTACTCCCTACTACTTCAGCGACGCGACATCGAAGCGCATCATGTAGTCCGGGTAGAGCTGCATCCCCTGGACCTTCGGTTGCGTGATCAGGTAGTTGGGCGAGAAATAGTAGAATGCATGCGGCGCGTCGTCCACGAGCAGTTTCTGCGCCTGCTGATAGAGGTCCTTCCGCTGCGCCTGGTCGCCGGCCGCGCGGGCCTTCTCCATCAGGTCGTCCGCCTGCGGGTTGGAATACTTCCCGTAGTTGAGGCCGCCGCCGGTGTGGAAGTTGTTGTAGATGTTCCCATCGGGATCGATGCGACCGCTCCAGCCGAACGGGACGATCTGGAAGTTGCCGGACATCTGATCGGCGGACTGCGTCGCCCCCTCTTCCTGTTTAATGGTGACGATGATGCCGACTTTCGCCATCTGATCTTTGACGAGTTGGGCGAGTTGCGTCGTGGTCGGCGATCCGGAGGCGATCAGTAGTTCACAGGAGAAGCCACCCGGCGAACCGCCCGCCTGCAAATACTGCTTCGCCTTGTCGATATTGCCACCATACGGCTTGAAGTTCGGGTCGTAGGCCCAACTGGAGGGCTGGATCGGCCCCTGGCCGGCCTGTCCGACACCGAAGTTGACGGTCTTGAGGATCTGGTCACGGTCCAGCGCCTCCGCGAACGCCTGCCGGAACTCCTTCTTGTTGAAGGGTTCCTTCGCGGCGTTGAACTGGAAACTGCTGAATCCGATGCCCGGCGCATCTTTGAATACCAGATCGTTGCCGGACTTGACCGCCGCAACGTCCTTGCCCGCGATCGAGTACATCGTATCGACATCGCCGGTCTTCGCGTTCGTGAGGAGCACGGTCGTGTCCGCGATCGGCCGGTAGATGATCTTGTCCAGATACGGCAGTTGCGTACCGCTCGCATCCTTCTTCCAGTAGTTCGGGTTGCGGTCAACCGTGATGTGATCGTTCTTGATCCACTCCACGAATTTGAATGCCCCGGTGCCCGCGCCGACCGGTTTCTGCACCACCCCATCGGGGCCGAGCGCCTGGACCGTCGTCGGCGAGAGCATCATTCCCGCGCGGTCTACGAGCGTCGCCAGGAGGGGGGCGAAGGCGGACTTGAGCGTGAACTTGACGGTGTACGGGTCCATCACATCAACGGACGCGATCGTGTCGATCTCCGACTTGCGCAGGCTCTTCGGATCGGTCAAATACCGCATGATATTGAACTTGACGGCGTCGCCGTTGAAATCGGTGCCGTCGTGGAACTTGACGCCCTGCCGCAGGTGGAAGATGTACGTCTTCGGGTCCGGCGTCTCCCATTTCTCGGCCAGCGCAGGCATGATCTGTGCGTTCACATCGATCGCGACGAGCGAGTCGTAGATGTTGTAGTAGATCTCCCGATCGATGATCGCGCCCGAGGTGAGCGGGTCCAGACTGAGAATGTCCGAGCCAAACAGGCCGGCCTTCAGCGTGCCACCCTTCTTCACCGCGCCCGCCGATGCCGCCGGACTCGCCGCCGCAGCGGGTGTTGCCGCCGGTGCCGACGTTGCCGCGACGGCGGCTGACGATGCCACCGCCGTGGTGGGTGCGCTGCCCGTCACGCTGCTCGCGGCGGCGGCGGTCGGTTGTGTCGCCGCGCTTGCCGGTTTCGTCGCGACCGGGGCGGCGGTATTCGTCGCCGTCGTGCTGCTCCCGCCGCACGCCGCCAGGAGCGCGCCGAGCGCGCCGGATGCCCCGACAGCGGCAACGCCGCGCAGCATGGCGCGGCGGCTGAGGCGGGCGGACTCCATCGGCGTTGCACTCTCGTTCGCTCGCGTCATGATCTTCCTATCCCCCTGCCCCCTTCCCTCGGAGGGAAGGGGGAAAGCCTGCTACCACCAAGAAAACGCCTCAACTGTGCAGCCCTACTTACTTCAGCCACGCGACATCGAAGCGCATGATGTAGTCGGCGTAGACCTGCATTCCCTGCACATTCGGCCGGGTGAGCAGATAGCCGGGCGCGAAGCCGTACCAGGCCATCGGCGCGTCGTCCACGATCAACTTCTCCGCCTGCTGATAGAAGCCTTTGCGCTGCGCCTGATCGGTGGTGCCCCGCGCCTTGTCGAGCAGGTCGTCCACCTGCGGGTTCGAGTATTTGGTGTCCGAGAGACCGCCGCCGGTGTGCAGTTGATTATACGTGTTGCCGTCCGGGTCGATCCGGCCGCTCCAGCCATAATCCTCGGCCTGGAAAAGACCCTTCTGCGCGTCGTCCTGGGTCTTCACCGCCTCCGCCAGCACGATATTCATCGTGATGCCCGCCTTGGCGACCTGATCTTTGACCAGTTGCAGCAACTGCACCTCAACCGGTGAGCCGGAGACGCCCTCGTAGTCGAAGGTGAAGCCATTCGGCTGGCCGCCCGCTTGCAGATATTGCTTCGCCTTGGCGACATCGCCGGTGTACGGCTTGAGATCGGGATTGAAGGCCCAACTGGAGGCCGCAATCGGCCCTTGGCCGACTTGCCATGTCCCGAAGTTGACTGTCTTGTTGATCTGGTCGCGGTCAATCGCCTCGGCGAACGCCTGGCGCAGTTCCTTCTTATCGAACGGCGCTTTCTGCGTGTTGAACTCGAAGGCGTTGAAATTGAGCCCCGGCGCCTGGCGGAGCACGACATCGGTGCTCGTCTTCAGGCTAGCGACATCCTTCGCGGGGACGACCCACGACGCATCAAGATCGCCGGTCTTAAGATTCGTGAGTAGCACCGTGCTGTCGGTGATCGGGCGAAAGATCACTTTGTCGAGGTAGGGCAACTGCGTGCCGCTCGCGTCTTTCTTCCAGTAATTCGGGTTGCGGTCCATCGTCAGGTGGTCGTTATTCACCCATTCGGTGAACTTGAATGCGCCCGTACCCGCGCCGACCGGCTTGCGGGAGAAGTCCGCGCCGCCCGCCTGGATCGCTTTCGGCGAGAGCATCATCCCCGCGCGATCCACGAGGTTGGCGAGGAAGGGTGCAAACGGCGCTTTGAGGGTAATCTTCAGCGTGTAGGGATCGGTGATATCCATCGTCTGGATCGACGAAATCTCGCTGGCACGGCGACTCGCCTTGTCCGTCAGGTAGCGATCGAGATTGAACTTGACGGCGTCGGCGTTAAAGTCCGTGCCGTCGTGGAACTTGACGCCCTGACGCAGGTGGAAGATGTAGGTCTTCGGGTCCGGCGTCTCCCACGATTCGGCGAGCGCGGGGATGATCTTCAGACTCGTGTCGATCGCGACGAGCGAGTCATAGATATTGTAGTAAATCTCGCGCTCCGCCACGAACCCGGAGGTGAGTGGATCGAGTGTAGCGATCTCGATGTTGTTCGCGGCGCGCAGCGTGCCGCCCTTCTTCGGTGTGCCCGCTGCCGCTGCCGCCGTCGGCGCGCTGCCCGCTACACTGCTCGCGGCGGCTGGCTGGATCGCCGCACCCACCGGTTTCGTCGCGGCCGGAGCAGCGGTGTTCGTCGCGCTCCCGCCACACGCCGCCAGCAACGCGCCGAGCACACTCGTCGCCCCCGCCGCCGCGACGCCACGCAGCACGAGATGGCGACTGAGACGCGCGGCTGTCGGCCGCTCTGGCTCCGGA
>JBPCMC010000029.1:0-7655 GCA_051002645.1 Thermomicrobiales bacterium | reverse complement strand
GCCGCAAATTCACGATCGACCGAACCGCGCCGCTCCTCAACGTCATGCTCGGCAACGGCGTGCAAGCCAGCGCCGGGCCTGCCGTCATCCCCTTCGGCCTCTCGCTCGCCCCGCGCACGGTCGCCGCAACGGAGACCAAGCCATCATCGCGCGGCCCGGCAAACCTCGACATCCGCTACGCGGATCCGCTCAGCGGCGTGGCCACCATCGAGTACCAACTGGACGGCAGCGAGTGGAAACTCGCCTTCAACGATGCGATGTTCAGCGGGGCGATGACGGTCGCCGCCCCGGGCGATCACCTGGTCTCGCTGCGGGCAACTGACTTGGCGGGGAATATCTCCCCCGTGCGCACGTTCGATTTCACTGTTCTGCCCGAGACCGGACAACCCGCGACGCCGACACCGGTACCAACCGCTGTACCGACCACTGTGCCGACCACGCCAATGCCGCTCGCGACCACCGCGCCGACCGATGTGCCGCCATCGCCATCCGCGACGCCGGTACCGACGGAGCAGCCCGCCCCCGACGCGACACAGACGCCGGTGCCGACCCGCCCGCCCGCGCCTACCGCCGCTCCCAACGCCCCGGCCCCGCCGGCCGATACGCCTGTACCCGAGGCAACCGCAGCGGCAACGGCTGTGCCGACACCGACGCTCATACCGACAGCGAGCAATGCGGCCGCCACCCTCGTGCTCCCGCCGGACAAGACCGTGGACGCGAACGCGCCCGGCGGCGCGACCGTCCCCTTCGACGTCAGCGCGCGCGACACTGCGGGCAATCCGGTGCCCGTGACGTGCGACCCGCAATCGGGATCGCTCTTCCCAGTCGGCACTACCGTCGTCACCTGCACCGCGACGACCTCGGCGGGCCTCAAAACGCAAGCATCGTTCCGAGTGACGGTGAAAGCCAGCCAACCGCCGACACTGAGCCCACAGGATAATCTGACGGTCGAAGGGAACACGAGAGGCGGCGCGACGGTCACGTTCAACGTGACGGCACAAGACGCGGTGGATGGTCCCCTCCCGGTCTCATGCAACCCCTCGTCCGGGTCACTCTTCAAGCTTGGCACAACGAATGTCACCTGCACGGCGACAAATTCTTTCGGCCTGCAAGGAACGCGGCGCTTCACGGTGACCGTCCGCGATACCACACCGCCGGCGCTCGCGCTGCCGGGGGATATGACCGTCGTCGGTAACTACAACACAGACTTTCTCGGCGCCACGCCCTCGTATGCCGTGAGTGCGACGGATGTCGTGGACGGGCAAGTGCCGGTCGGATGCAGCCCTGCCTCAGGGTCATTCTTCAAGGGCGGCACGACGACGGTGAACTGCACCGCACACGACGCCGTCGGCAATGTCGCAACAGGCTCGTTCAACGTGACCGTTACCGCACCAGCGCCACCGCCGCCGCCGCCCGGACAATTGTCTGTCTCCCTTTCCTCCAATCCCCTCGCCCCGAATGGAACGCTCATCTTGTCGAACACGGGAGGGCAATCGTTGAATTGGGCTGCCAGCGTCACGACGACGGGAGCGAGAATCAATGTATTTAGCCTCTCTCAACAGAGCGGTACGCTTGCCCCAGGCGCCAGGACGGTGATTACGCTACTCGGTTCAAATCCAACGGCAATGGCGTGGGATGGGACGATTACAGTTTCTCAGGACGGTGTCGTGAAGGGCACGTATGCCTGTCATATGAATGCAGCCGTCATCGTCAGATAACAACGATCTTGTAGGCAGAGACATTCGCACACTCGGGGAGTAGTTGCGATTACCGATCAATCCTTGGCGAATCGAGAAAGGTGCGCATGATGCAACACTCTCTCCGCTTTCCGCGTTTCGGCAAACTGTGGATCATACTGATCGTCGTCGCGATCCTCGTGCCGGTTGCTGCGGTGCGAATCGTCCAGGCGGCGGCGACGATCAACGTGAACGGCGGCACCGGCACAGATAGCGCCACCTGCGGCGCGAGCGGCAGCCCCTGTAAGACGATTGGCTACGCGGTCATGACCCGCGCCGGCAATGGCGACGCGATCACCGTCGCGGCGGGGACGTACACCGAAAGTGTCACAATCGCCAAGCCGTTGACGATCACAGGCGCGGGCCAGAACGCGACGAAGATCGACGGCGGCAACGCCAATCAGGTCCTGCACATCAATACCGGCGCGAATGTTACCATTCGTAAACTGACAGTGCAGAACGGCAATGGCGGCCCCGGCGGCGGCATCTACAACGGCGGCACGCTCCTGCTCACCGACGCTGCCGTCAACACGAACACAGGTATCGCCTCTGGCGGCGCGTTCTTCAATGACGGCGCGGCGACGCTGAATCTGAAGAACGTCGCCATCAGCGGCAATAAGGCAAAGACCGGGGCGGGCATCTATAACGATGGCACGGCAACGCTTGACACGACGACGATCAACGGCAATACCGCGAGCGACAGCGGCGGCGGCATCTTCAACCACGGCGCGCTCACGATCACGAACGCCGTTATCAACAACAATAGCGCCGCGACCGCGCTCGGCGGCGGCCTCTACAACACGATGGCGACCGCCAAGGCGACCTTCGCTACCACGACCCTGAGCGGCAACAGCGCGAAGTTCGGCGGCGCCATCGCCAACGATACCAACGGCGCGGTGAAGGTGGACCAAAGCACGATCAACGGCAACACCGTCACCGACATCGGCGGCGGCATCTACAATCGCACTGGCGGGGTGGTCGCCCTGACGAATAGCACCCTGAGCGGCAACACAGCGACACCGGGCGCGGGCGGCGGCTTCGATTCCTTCGGCGCCACCGGCATCCTGACCAACGTGACCGTCGCGGGCAACACCTCCGTCGGCTTCGGCAACAACGACGGCATCAGCACCGACGGCAACATGACCCTGCGGGGCACGATCGTCGCCGACGGCTGCGGCGGGCCGGTCACCTCCAGCGACTACAATCTGGATATCGGGCTCTCGTGCAAATTCACCGGCCCGCATGATCAGAAGGGCACGAACCCGCAGATCGGCCCACTCGCCAACAACGGTGGCCCGACCTTCACCCATGCCCTCTCGCAAGGGAGCCCGGCGGTCGATATGGGCGGCGCGGCCTGCCTGCCGACCGATCAGCGCGGCATCGCCCGCCCGCAAGGCGCCGCGTGCGACATCGGCGCGTTCGAGCTCCAGCAAATCGTCGTACAGCCCACTGCGACAGCGACCACGCCCGCCACCGCAACGGCGACGACCACACCGGCGAGCGCCGCCTGCACGCCGCTCGCGCCCGGCAGCCCCTTCGCCGATCCCGCATTCCAGGCGCAGTGGCAGCAGGGCGAAGCGCTCGCGCCGAACTTCTGGGGCCCGCCGGATACCCCACCCGGCCTGATGGAGCCCTACACCGAAGCGCCGGGTGGCCAACGGGCTGTGCAAGATTGCGACAAGGGGCGGATGGAACTGACGAACCCGAGCGCAGGCGGCGTCACCAATGGTCTGCTGGCGAATGAGTTGATCACTGGCTTGCTGCAAACGGGCGACACCGCCTTCCAGCAGCGCGCCGCCGCAACGATCCCGATCGCCGGCGACCCGGACAACCCCGGCCCGACGTACGCCGGACTCGGCACGACTGCGGCGGCCCTGCTCAATGCCGCGCCCGCCCAAACCGGCATCCTCGTCTCAACGACCGTGGCGGCGAATGGGACGATCACGCCCGGTACGGCCACCGCAGGCTCCGGCCCGACCGCCCTCGCCACTTACGACGCCGCGACGCAGCACAACGTGCCCACGGCCTTCGCGGACTACCGCACCAAGGTCGGCCTCCTCACCGTCGGCCTCGCCAAGAGCGAGCCCTTCCTCACCACCGTCAAGGTGGCCGGGGCGCAGAAGCAAGTGATGGTCCAGGTCTTCGAGCGCCGCGTGCTCACCTACACGGCGGATAACCAACCCGCCTTCCAGGTCGAGATGGGGAACATCGGGCAGCACTACTACAAGTGGCGCTATTGCACGTCGTAGAGCGCCGTCGTCTGCGGGAACAGTGCGCAGGCGAAACGGTTACACTCACGGGAGGTGGAGAATGCATACCGAGCAGATCATTGGCACACTGATCCGAGTCCGGTCGCGCGTGGCGCGCCGGCATCGTGCGCGGGGGAGGCAGATCGCCTTCCTTGTTGTTGGGGCGCTGCTGCTCGTCCCCCTGTTCACCGTCTGGACTAATGCGGCAAGCACCTTCGCTGATCCCGCATTCCAGACGCAGTGGCAGACCGGGGAGGCAATCGTGCCGAACTTCTGGGGGCCACTCCCACTCGCGAAAGACGGGCAGCAGGAGCAGTACGCGGAGGCGTCGGGCGGCATGCGCCTCGTGCAGTACTTCGATAAGGCGCGCATGGAGCTCACCAACGGCGTCGTCACCAACGGCCTGCTCGGGACCGAGCTCGTCACCGGCAACCGCCAGGTCGGCAACGCCATATTTCAGAGTATCGGACCCGCGAATATCCCGATGGCCGGCGATACGGACAATGTCGGCCCCACCTATGCCGCCATCCAGGCCAACGCGCCCCAACTGCGCGCGCCCGTGGCGGCGAATACCGGCGCGGCGACGACGCTCGCCCTGACCCCGGCCGGGGCGCTGACAACGTTCGCCAATGGCGCCGGATTCACCCAGGCGAATACCGCCGCCTATGACACCGATACGCAGCACAATGTCTCCGCCGCGTTCGCGACCTTCCGTAACACCGTCGGCGTGGCGGCGATTGGTCTCGCCATCTCCGAGCCCTTCTGGTCCAACGTCAAGGTCGCCGGTGTGCAGAAGGATGTCCTGATGCAGGCCTTCGAGCGGCGCGTGCTTACCTTCACGCCATCGACTCAGCCCGCCTTCCAGGTGGAGTTCGGCAATATCGGGCAGCATTACTTCCAGTGGCGCTACAGCGGCGGCGGTGCATCGCCCGCTCCGTCGGCAAGCGCGTCCCCCTCATCACCGACACCGCTCGCTCCGCCGGCGACATCGGCGCCGAATCTCTCCGCCCTCACCCTGCTTTCGCTTGCGACAGATGGCGGGACCCTTTCGTTTACCACCGACGTACCCGCGTGCGGCACCGTTGAGTACCGACTGGCTGGCACCGACGCCTGGACAACGGACATCACCTCCATCAGTTGCATCCCCGGCACCTCGATCATGAAGACGCTGACGGGTCTCATGCCGTCGACGGATTACGAGGTGCGCGGCGCCGCGAAGGATAGCGCGGGGAATATCGGCTACTCCGCCATCTCCCTGCTCACCACTGCGGACATGAATGTGACGCCCAGCATCGAAAAACTGGTCTATTCCGACCTGACGCTCTCGTTTGCATCATCGGTGAGCCTGGAAATCTCGTTCACCACCAATCAGCCCGCCTGCATCACTGCGGTCGAGTATCGCCTGCACAATACCAATGGCTGGACTGAGGGGCCGAGTGTCGGGGACTGCTCGCAAACCTCATTCACCGCAGTCATCCAGGGGTTGACCCTCGGCACGATGTACGACGTGCGGATGTATGGCCATGCGGCAACCGGGAGCGTCGGCTATTCCAGAATCAGGACCTTCACTACGCTCGGTTCATCGAGCACGACAGCGCCGAAGGTGGATTTGCTCGGACTCGCGACGGGTACGGGCACTATCACGGCAACGTACCGCGTCGCGACGACCGGGAGGTGCTATATTAGCTACTCCTCGAATAGCGGCGGGGGCAACAGCTCGCTTGCCACCTGCACGCCCGGCAATACCTTAACCATCCAGGTGACGGGGCTGAAATCGCACACACTGTATAGCATAAAGATCGTGGAAGACGCAGATACGGGGCCGGTTATCTCCTCGAACACCCAGCAGATCACGACACCGTAAGGCGGCGAATCCCCTTCAGGTTTCATAGCGTTGTACAAACAATAAAAGAGAGGGCGGTTGCTCTGCCGCCCTCTCTTCTTCATATCATGCGAATGTCGAGGAGGAGGGGAGGAGATTGGGCGGTCGCTGCGCTACGTGGCGGCGATGGCATGGGGGAGAAGGTGGACAGCCGTTGACGGTGCGGCGTAGCGTTGTACTGCCCACCACTTCAGATTCCCCTTGCTCCTCCTCACGAACGATCAGGCTCAGTATCCGTACCGCCGTTGTACCGCTCTGAGGAAGAGGGTGCTTGGTATCCTCCGACGGCCTGCGTACTGAGGAGGTGTTTCTGCACTTTGCCGAGGGCGTTACGGGGCAGGGCGTCGATGAAATGGACGGTGCGCGGCTTCTTGTAGGATGCGAGTTGATCGCGGCAGAAGGCGATCAGCGTCTCAGGCGTCAGTGCGGGATCGTCGCGGACGACGACGGCGGTCACCTGCTCGCCGAACTCGGCGTCGGGCAGACCGATCACGGCGACCTCGGCGACGCCGGGGCATTGCGCGAGCACTTCCTCCACCTCGCGCGGGTAGATGTTGTAGCCGCCGCTGATAATCAGTTCCTTGGCGCGGCCGCTGATCGTGTAGTAGGCGTCCGCGCTGCGATGGCCGAGGTCGCCGGTGCGAAACCAGCCGTCCGCGTCGAATGCCTCGGCGGTGGCGTCCGGTCGCTGCCAGTAGCCCGCGAAGACATGCGGGCCGCGCACTTCGATCTCGCCCGTCTCGCCGTCCGGCAGCGGCGCGCGCGTGCGGACATCGACGACGCGCGCCTCCTGCCGGGGGAAGGGCTGCCCGACCGTGCCCGGTCGCCGCTCACTATCGTAGGGATTCGTCGTATTCATAATCGTCTCGGTCATGCCGTACCGTTCGAGGATCACCTGCCCGGTGAGCGCCTGCCACTCCGCGAAGGTCTGCGGACTGAGCGGCGCGCTGCCGGAGACGAAGAGCCGGAGCGCGCGGGGCCGCATCTCCGGGTGGGCGGCAGCCTCGGCGAGCAGGCGAATGTACATCGTCGGTACGCCGAAGAACATCGTCAGCGGCTCGGTGCAGAGTTGCCGGTAGATCGTCGCCGCGTCGAAGCGGCGGTGGAGCGTCATTGTCGCGCCCGCCGTCAACGTGCCATGCGCGCCGACCATCAGGCCGTGCGCGTGGAAGAGCGGCAGGGCAAGCAGGAGGTGATCGTCCGCCGTCCAATGCCACGCCTCGCGCAGCGACGTGATGTTCGCGATCAGGTTGCGGTGGAGGAGCATCGCGCCTTTGCTGCGGCCCGTCGTGCCGGAGGTATAGGCGATCACCGCGAGGTCGTTGGGCCGGGGGAGATTCGGCGCGTAATCCCAGCCGGTCGCCAGGAAGATGTCCAGTTTCGTATCGACATCGACGACCAATTCGAGATCGGGCAGATCGGCGCGCACACGATCGAGTTCAGGCAGCCGCTCGCGGTCGGTGACACAGAGTCGAACGCCCGCATCGCTGAGGATATGCCGCAGTTCGACCTGCCGGTATTGCGTGTTGACGAGCACGCCCACGCCGCCCGCCAGCCAGACGCCCAGATAGGCAGCGAGAAAGTCCGGGCAGTTCTCCAGGAAAAGCGCGACCCGGTCTCCGGGCACGATACCCCACGCGCCGAGCGCGCCCGCGAACGCTTCCGCCCGCTGCCGCAGCCACGCATACGTGTACGTCTTGCCCTCGAAGGTGATGGCGGTCTTTTCCGGTGTCCGTGCAGCACTGCGTAAAAATGCTTCAACGACGGAGGCAGCGGAGGCGATCATTT
>JBPCMC010000028.1:0-3725 GCA_051002645.1 Thermomicrobiales bacterium | reverse complement strand
ACGGCGAACATCGTGCCGCCGAAGAGTACATAGTGCATGTGCGCGACGACGTAGTACGTGTCCGTCGTCTGCCAGTCGGTCGGCACGACGGCGAAGGAGACGCCGCTAATGCCGCCGATTGTGAAGAGGATCAGGAAGGCCATCGCGAAGCACATCGCCGTCGTGAAGCGGATCGCGCCGCCCCACATCGTCGCCACCCAGTTGAAAATCTTCACGCCCGTCGGTATGGCGATCAGCATACTCCCCGCCGCGAAGATGGTGTCCGCACCCCGCCCCAGGCCGACGGCGAACATGTGATGCGCCCAGACGGCGAAACTGAGGAAGGCGATCCCGACGGTGCTGCCCGCGACGAAGCCGTAGCCGTAGATCGGCTTGCGCGAGAAGACGGGGATCACCTCGCTGATGATGCCGAAGGCGGGCAGCACCATGATGTAGACCTCGGGGTGGCCGAAGCCCCAGAAGTAATGCTGCCAGAGGACGGCGGAGCCGCCGGATGCGGGCGTGAAGAAGTGGGCGTTCAACTGCCGGTCCGCCAGTAGCATGACGAGCGAGGCGTTGAGGATCGGCAGGGCGATGACGATCAGAATCGCGTTGATGAAGGTCATCCAGACGAAGAGCGGCAGGCGGCGAATGCCCATCCCCGGCGCGCGCTGCGTGAGGATCGTGACGAGAAAGTTGATGCCGGAGAGCACCGTGCCGATGCCCGTCACGAGCAGACCGAGCGCCCAGTAGTCGAGGCCGCTGGTGAAGGAGAAGGCCCGCTCGCTGAGGGGCGCGTAACTGAACCAGCCCGCGTCCGGCGCGCCGCCACCGATGAACGAGTAGTAGAGGAGCAAGCCGCCGAAGATCAGCAGCCAGAAGCTGAAGGCATTGAGGCGGGGGAAGGCCATGTCCCGCGCGCCGATCATCAGCGGCACGAGGTAGTTGCCGACGCCGATCAGCATCGGCATGACGACGAGGAAGACCATCGTCGTGCCATGCATCGTGAAGATCTGATTGTACGCCTGCGGCGAGAGAAAGCCGTTCTCCGGCCGCGCGAGCTGAATGCGCATCAAGAGCGCCTCGAAGCCGCCGACGGCGAAGAAGAAGAGCGTCGCGATCAGATACATGATGCCGATCTGCTTGTGATCGACGGACGCCACCCAACTGAGCAGCCCCTCGTCCGATTCGACCCTCGGCAGCGCCTGATCCATTTCCGGCACAAGCGGCACATTCGCCACAGCATTACCTCTCCGGAAACGAAACCTTGAACCACAGAGGCACAGAGAAAACAGAGAGGGAAAGAGGGGAGATAAGAAAGATAAGCCTTTGTCCTTCCTTCCCTTTTTTTCTCAGTGTCTCCTCTGTGTTCTCTGTGCCTCTGTGGTTCAAGCGTTTTCTCCCCATTACTGCGCCTCCAGGTAGGCGACGAGGGCGCGGATTTGGTCGTCGGTCAGTTGCAGGTCCGGCATGTGGTTGCCCGGTTTGACGGCTTGGGGGTCTTTCAGCCATCTGGCGAGGGCATCGGGCGTGTTGTCGAGCACGCCCGCACCGAGCGTGTCGCGGCTGCCAAAATGGGTGAGGTCCGGGCCGACCCGTGCGGCGGCGCTCGTCCCCGCGACGGCGTGGCAACTGGCACAGGTCATTTGTGCAAAGATTTGCGCCCCCTGCGCCGCGTCGCCGCCGGTGGGGGCGGCGTGGGGCTGGGTCTGCTGGCGCTGCCAGGCATCGAACTCCGCTTGCGGTTGGACGATAACGCGAATGCGCATCCAGGCATGCTCAGCGCCGCAGAACTCCGCGCAGGCGCCGAGGTAGGTGCCTGCCGTGTCCGGCTCGACCCAGAGCCAGTTGGTGTGGCCGGGAATCATGTCCATCTTGCGACCGAGTTGCGGCACCCAGAAGTCGTGGATGACGTCCGCCGAGTCGAGTTGCAGGAGCATCCGCCGCCCCACCGGCAAATGCACCTCATTGGCCGTCACGACGCCCGAGGCGGGGTACTGGATACCCCACCACCACTGATAGCCGGTGATAATGAGGTCCGGCGGATGGTCGCCGGGGCCGGGGCTGGTCGCGGCCATCGTCTTGACCGTGAAGCCGAGGATGACGGCGAGCACGAGAGCCGGCGCAATCGTCCAGGCGATCTCCAGCCGCCGCCGCCCGAACTCCTGAAACGGCTCATCGTTGCCACCGCGATGGCGGTAGCGCACGGCGATGAAGAGGACGAGCCCGGCGACGAGCGCGAAGACGACCGCCCCGGCGATCAGGATGCCGATGAAGAGATGGGAGATGTCCCGCTCCTGCGGCGAGATCGGATTGAAAGGAGAACCCTGCATTGCGTCCCCCACCGCCACGCCGGATTGCCCGCTCCGGCCTGGCACGCTCGCTCATTTTCGGGTCCCACGGCTCACGGGCGGCACCAGCCCCCGGAGCGCGCACCTCGGTTGTCGCATCATACGTGCCATTCCACTGCAGAGGATGCAAACATGCACATCAGTCATTTACCAAAGGGGTAAAACTGATGCACTGAAATGCTACCAACTGCTCCTCATCCGCATCGCGGCACGATCAATGCAGCGTCGAAAGGGCGCACCGGTGCAATGCCGTGCCGCACAGAGAGATGAAGGAGTCCGAACAATGGTTGTTCACGCGGGAAAGCGCGGCGATGGCACGAAGCCCCCGCAGCGCAAGACGGATGCGGGCGAGCGGCGCGTCCTCAATCATGGGCAGTCCAGCCTCGTCGCGGATATTGGCGCGAGCCTGACACTCAAGCAGGGTCCCCTCTTCATGCTCACCGACGATTCGGGCGACATCCCGCCGCAGATCATCGGGGAGCACGATCGCGGCCTCGGCCTCTACTTCCACGATATGCGCCACCTCGATCACGCATCGCTCCGCGTCAATGGCGCGCGGCTCACGCCGCTCCTCTCCGCCTCCGACCTCGGTCACACGGGCGTCTTCGAGTTGACCAATCCCGACCTCGACCCCGGAGACGGCACGACGATCCCGAAAGGGACGCTCGGCCTGCGCTGGAAGAAGACGCTCGGCGGCAGCGTCCGCGACGAACTGACCCTCCAGAACTTCGGACAGGAGATGGCGGACCTGACGCTGACCATCGAGTACGACGCCCACTTCGACGACATGTTCACCGTGCGCGGCGCGTCCGCCGGCGAGCGCGGCACACTCCACGATCCGCATATGCGCGGCGACTCCCTCGTCTTCCAGTACGATGGTGCGGACGGGCACCGGCGCACGACGACGCTCTCTTTCGATCCGAAACCGACCACATGCGATGGCCGCCGCGTCACCTACCGACGCCGCCTCGCGCCCGGCGATGCGAGTGCATTCGCCGTGACCATCGTCGTGGCGGATCACGCGAAGGAGCAGAGCGATCTCGAAACCCATCCCCAGGCGGACGGCAAGGAGACGGACGAGGCGAACAAGCACGCGGATACCGGGTCACTCAACGGCAAGGTGCATGTCGAGACGAGCAACGCGCTTTTCAACCGCGTGCTGCGCCGCTCCTTCCTCGATCTGGCGATGCTGGCGATGCGGCAGAAGGGGGACAGATTCTTCGCCGCCGGGGTGCCGTGGTACGTCGCGCTCTTCGGGCGGGACTCGCTGATCACCGCGCTCGAAGTGCTCGCCTACGAACCGGCCATCGCGCGGCACACCCTCGACATCCTCGCCCAGTATCAGGGCACGACGGTGGACGAGTATCGGGACGAGGAACCGGGCAAAATCCTCCA
>JBPCMC010000027.1:0-6590 GCA_051002645.1 Thermomicrobiales bacterium | reverse complement strand
CACGGGCAGATAAGGGATAGTGGGCAGTGGGCAGTGGGCAGAGAGACAGAGAACGCGGCAGGCCATGGCCCGCCGCGTTCCTTGTCTTTATCTGTCCACTGCCCACTACCCCTTATCTGCCCGTGCGCGCGTCCGGCAGTGGCGCGGTGAACTGCGTCCGCGCGCGCAGATCGCTGTAGACCTTCTCGGCGTGCGGGATGGCAATGTGGAGGGACATCGAGCGCCCGCCGCTGTCATCGGGCGTCCACGTCAGATGGGTGGCATACGGCAGGGCGTCCGCGCTCGCCTCGTCCACAACGCCATCGGTCCGCTCGCCAGTCGCCGGGACACCAGCGACCGATGTTACATGCAGCGCGGCAGAGTCCGGGTCCCAATATTGGGAGAGGTCGACCTGGGCGTTGAAGGCGGAGACGAAGAGCGGCGTCAGATCGTGCAGCGCGCCGCTCGCGCACCGGGAGAGGAAGATAGCGAAGAAGTTAGATGCCTCCGCCGTGCCCGCGTTCGGCGTGGCGAGATCGAGCAATTGGGTGACGACGCCGGGGTGTTGGAAGGCCCAGAGCCGCGTCACCAGCCCGCCCATGCTGTAGCCGACGAGCGTCACGCGCGGCGAGAGGCCGGGGCGATCCGGCCCATAGGCGTGGCGCAGGGCGGCGTAACCCGCGTCGAGCGACGGCAGTTGCTCGGCGATCGTCACCCGGCCGTCGCGGGCGGGCGCGCGGTAGGGGACGCCGTCCGCCATCAACCAGCGGCCCCAATCGTCCCATGTCTCCAGGGTGTCGGTCGGGCCGGGCGTGCCGCAGGACAAATCCGCCCCCGCCATCAGGAGCGCGGGCGGCGCGCCGGGTACGACGAGCCGCAGCCAGTTCAGGGAGGCCGACCCGCCGGTCAGAGCGAGGCTATTCCGGCGTGGCGTCAGCGCATGATCCACGTCGCAGGGCGGCGGGAAGAATACCTGCGCGGTCGGCAGCGTCAGGCGGTAGATCCCATTCGAGCCTGCGGGCTGCCACGCCCCAGACACCGCGACGCCGTTGATCGCGACGGCGAACGACGGTGCGCCGCCATCCGCCATCGCCACCTCCAGATTGGCGTCCGGCGAAACGCTCTTGCCGAGCAGATCGGCGCTCAGGTGGCCCGCGTCGTCTGCCAGTGGGCCATAGGCGCGATCGACGCTCACCGAGAGAGTCGTCGGATCGCTCACCGCCACCGGCCCGATCTGAAAGGTGTCATCGCCCGCGAATGGTAGATCCGCTGCCGACACCGGCGACGCGACGATGCCGAAGATGCCCATCTGCATGACGAAAATGAGCGCGATAAACGACCGCCCATACCGCGCCGCGCGACTGATTGCTCTCATGTCCCTTGCTGCCCCCACACTACTCCCAACCTGCCTCTTCATTCGTGATGGTAACACCGGAGCGGCGGCGCGTGTGACACCCTGCTCCCGCCGCACGATGAATCAGGGCAGACGGACAATGGACGCATCGCCTTCGCCGGAGAGGAGGACGAGGCCGTCACGCGCCAGAGCGCGGAGGAGGGTGAGCAGCCATTCCGCGTCCGCGTCGCTATAGCCGTCCCGCACGCGCGCGCCGAGCAGCGGCACGGAGAGAGCGTCACCGGGCGGCAGCGCGCCGAGGGCGCGGAGGATGCGGCCCCGATACTGGCGGTTGGAGCCCTCCCATGTGCCCTGCGATTTCGTCGGGCGGGGCGCGTCGGGCGGGAGGATCGCCCATTCCGGCGCGGCGCGGCACCACTCACGCACCCGGCAGCGGTCGCAGAGGGGGCGCGGGCGGCAGATCGTCGCGCCGAGGTCCATGAGTGCCTGATGCCAGTCCGCGCTCCGACCCGGCGGCACGGCGGCGCGCGCCAGCGCCCAGATCGCTGCCTCCGCGATGCGATAGTCCGGCACCTCCGCGCCGACGAAGAGGCGGTGCAGCAGGCGGCGGATGTTCACGTCGACCATCGCGACCGGCCGGTTGTGGGCGAAGGCGGCGACCGCGCCCGCCGTGTACGGCCCGATGCCGGGCAGCGCCTTCAGTTCCGCGACATCGTCCGGCACGCGCCCGCCGTGTACCGCGACGACCGCCTGCGCCAGCCGCTGAAGATTGATCGCCCGCCGGTTGTAGCCGAGGCCGGACCACGCCTTGATAACGTCGCTCGTCGGCGCGTCCGCCAATGCCTCGATAGTCGGGAACTGCGCCAGCCACGCCTCCCATTTCGGGATGACGCGGTCCACCTGCGTCTGCTGCAGCATCAACTCGGAAACGAGGATGGCGTACGGGTCCCGCACGCGCCGCCACGGCAAGTCGCGCCCCTCGTGGGCGTACCAGTCGAGCAATGTCCGCTGAATCGCCGGGAGATGGGTGAGGTCCGGCGCGGGAGGCGATGGCTCAGGCAGGGCTGCACTCATGCAATGAGTGTACCGCGTCGCCAGCCGCCCGTCGCGCTCCCTCGGTCGGGCGCTCCGCTTGGGGAATAGTCCGTCGAGCACTCCGTTACGCGCATCAGTCGAATGCGTCATTTCGTCAGGAGCGTCTCCATGACCATGCTCACTCCCACAACGCCGAATTTCCCGACCGGGCCGGCGATCGGCGAGCCGTTCCCCGACTTCACCCTCCCGGATCAGGCCGGGCAACCGGTGCGCTTCAGCGCCGCGCGGGGCGGCAAGCGGGCGATGATCGTCGTCCACCGCAGCGCGGCGTGGTGACCGTTCTGCAAGGCGCAACTCGTGGAGTTGCAGGCGAATCTCCCGGCCCTCGCAGCGAATGACATCGTCCCCTTCGCGCTCAGTTACGATCCGCAGTCGACGCTCGCCGCCTTCGCCACCGCGCGGGGCATCACCTATCCGCTCCTCTCCGACGCGGATAGCGCGTTCATCACCCGGCTCGGCATCCTCAATACGACTGTCGAACCGACCAATGAGCACTACGGCATTCCCTACCCCGGCACCTATTTCATCGGCGCGGACGGTCGCGTGACCGACAAGGTCTTCCACGACGGTCACCGCACGCGCGACGCGGCGACCACGACGCTCCGCGAGCATCTCGGGCTCTCCGTCACGGGCGACGGCCCGCACGATCGCCACGAGACGGACGCGCTCGTCGCTACCGCCGCGCTCGACACCGGCTCCTTCGTGCGGGGCGAGCGGGTCGGTCTGCGGGTGACGATCACCGTCGCGGACGGCAGCCACATCTATGGCCGACCGCTCCCGGATGGGTACATCCCGACCACGCTGGAGATTGCCGTACCGGAGGGCGTGACGGTCGAACCGGTTGTCTATCCCGCGCCGCATCCGCTCCACACCGTCTGGCTCGATGACGAACTGATGGCCTACGACGGCACGATCACGCTGACGACGGCCCTCACCTTCGCCGAGCAGCGCGAGGACCTGACAATCACCGCCACCCTGCACGTCCAGTCCTGCACCATGGACGCGTGCGATCTCCCGGCGCGACTCACCTTCTCCCTGCCGATGACCTTCCAACCATTCGCGTGAATCCGCGCACAACGCACAAGAAACCCCCGCTCCACAGAATGGAGCGGGGTTCGTCGTACTCGGTCAGTGCTGTGCGAGCGATGTGGTAATGGTATTCACCACATCATTGCCATTCGCTTATCTGCGCTCGGTGGGATCGACCTGGACGCTCTGCGGCGCATTCAGCGCCGTCGCCGTCTTCGCGCTCACCGGCGCAGCGGGTGCCACCACCGGCGCCGCCGGGGCGACCACCGCCGCTGCGGGTGCGACGACCGGAGCCGCCGGAGCAACCACCGGCGCTGCCGGAGCAACGGCCGGCGATGCGGGCGCGACCACTGCCGCGTGCGCAACCACCGGCGCCGCCGGGGCAGCATCCGCCTCGAAGCCGCGCCAGATGCCGCAGCCGTTGAAGAAGAAGTTGCCGCAGTTGACGTTATTCACGCCGTTCGTCACCAGCGCCCCGCCGTTCTGGCAGAAGTAGCCTCGGTTGGGGACGAAGGCGACTTTGCCATCGCCGCAGAAGCGATTGTCGTTGTAGTAGACGACGCCACCGGAGACGGTACCGCCAGCGGGGAAGGTGTTGAAGGCGCCGCAGTTGAAGTTGACGTTACAAACGTTGCCGTTCAGATAGGAGAAGTTCCCGTTGAAGGCAAAGTTGCCATTGAAGCGACCGCCGTACGGGCAGCCATACAGTCCGTTACAGGTGATACCGTTGTTGACGAACGCGCCACCCAGATAGTTGGCGCCGAGGAAATTGCCGCCCACGAAATTGGGGCCGTAATCCGAGTAGATGGGAATAACGCGCGTGCCATCGGGGCAGCGATCGATGAGGTTGCCGCCCTCATTCCAGATGTTCACCACACCACCACAGTAGCGCGGATCGAACGTCGAGCTCACCAGATAGCTCCCCGAGGTGGACGTTGTGGCGGGCGCGATATAGGTGGGGCTGCCAACGTAGGTCGTGCCACCAACATAAGTGCCACCAACGTACGCGCCACCCAGATAGGTCGAGGGAGCCGTCGTCGTGTATCCCTGGATCGGCACACAGGTCATGAGGTTGATCTGGATACAGGTCGTGGTGCTGTCGTACGTCACCGTCGTCGCCGCGCTTGCCGCCATGCTCTGCGTGAGGGCGATCATCAGCGCGATCACGCCCGCCGCACCGAGGACGGCCCAGCGGATCACCGAACGCATCAGCGCACGGTCCGCGAAGGAAGCGGGTTCCACCGCAACCGCCGAGTAGCCACTCGAACGTGCCATGTTCATCTGAACCTCCTGTTACTACCTGCCGCGCAAATCCGATTCCCTTTGCACCTGACAGTATACACGCATCTCCCCCCGAATATCTACCGAATGTAAAAAGTAACTGATCGGCAACGGGAGAGACCGCGACGACTGGCAGCCACCGGTACCCGGTATGACGCGCGCGGTCGCTGTGCGGTTCCAACTCGCGACGATTGATGCCGATTTCCCTCCGCCTCGACACGCCGTATGACGTGACATAATACGGTGTGGATGCTATCATGCACGCGCTGGAATACCGTGGTGTTGGGGGGGGAGAGAGAATTGATTACCGAACTGCCGCGCGGCCGCAGTGTCGGGAGATGCTGGGCGAGCCTGCTCGTGATAAGTCTGCTCTGCTGGCCGCTCACCGTCTTCGCCGCGACGCCGACGCCACCCGTCGCGCAACCGGGCCAGGCGACGAGCGCCTTCCCGCCGGGGCTGCCGCCCGGCTTCTCGCCCGGCGGCTCCTTCGCCACGCCGGGCGCGGCGGGGCAAAGCGCGCCACCGGGCACGCGCGTCGGCCCGACCAATCCGCAGCAGACCATGTCGATCGGCGTCTCCCTCAAAGTGCAGGATCAGCGCGCCCTCGACAGTTTTCTCCATGATCTCTACGACCCGGCGTCACCGCAGTTCCACCACTACCTCTCGCCCGCCGACTTCACCAAGCGGTTCGTCGCCAGCGGTCGCCAGCCGGTGCTGGATTTCCTCAAGGCCGCCAAGCTCTCCGCCGCCGATCGCGGCATCGGCTCGATCATCAACGCCGGCGGCAGCGTCGCGCAGATCGAGACCGCCCTCAAAGTGACGATTTCCGATTATCAGGACCCCTCCGGCGCGATCGTCGCCCAGGCCGATTCCGCCCCGACGCTGCCCGCCAATCTCTCCGGGTACATTCAGTCGATCATCGGGCTGGATAACATCATCCAGTTGAAGACCCACATGGCCGTCGCGCCTGCCCCCGACGCAGGCGCTGCGCCCGCCGCCCCAACGCCCGGCGCGGTCGGGTGCGACGCGGCGCTGAACGTTGCCTCCACCTACGGCGCGTACACCCCGAATCAACTCGCCACCGCCTACAATTTCGATCCTTTCACGCAGCGCGGCGAGCAGGGGCAGGGGCAGATCGTCGGCGTCCTGGAGGCGGATGATTTCAAGGATGCGAATATCGCCGCGTACCAGGGGTGTTTCGGCACCGGCGTGCAGGTGACGCGCGTCCCCGTCGATGGCGGCACGCACCTCGGCCCGTACGAGGAAGAGGCCGAACTCGACATCGAGACGATGATCGGCATGTTGCCGAAACTCCAGCAACTGCTCGTCTATGAGTCCGATTACCGCATCACGTCGCTCATGGATTCGCTCCAGACGATGGCCGACGACAACGTCGCCTCCGTCGTCAGCATCAGTTTCGGCGGCTGTGAGCAGAACCGGAACGTCAACACCTTTATCATGCCGGAGAATACGATTTTCGAGCAGATGGCCGCGCAGGGGCAGAGCGTCTTCGCCGCCTCCGGGGACAGCGGCTCGCGCGATTGCCTGCTCCATCACACCCCGAACGCCAACGCCCTCGCGGTGGACGATCCGGCGAGCCAGCCCTACGTGACAGGCGTCGGCGGCACGAAACTGACGATCGATCCGACGACGAACGCGTATATGAGCGAGACTGTCTGGAACGGCTTCAGCACCGGCACCGGCGCGGGCGGCGGCGGTCTAAGCGCCGTCTGGCCCCAGCAGGGTTATCAGCGCGGGCCGGGCGTGGCAAACACCTACAGCAACGGCAAGCGGCAGGTGCCGGATGTCGCGGCGAACGCGGACCCGAAGGCGGGATTCATCATCTACTCCT
>JBPCMC010000026.1:0-6500 GCA_051002645.1 Thermomicrobiales bacterium | reverse complement strand
CTCGTGTGTGGAAACGTTCGAAAAAAAAGAAGAAGGCACTGGGAACAAAAACACAAAACACCTGATCCCCCGTCACTTCCTCACCGGGCCCGCTGCCGCGCCCGGGACCGCCATCCTCGCCGCCTGTGGCAGCAGTAGCGCCACCGATACTCCGAAGCCCGCCGCTGCCACCACGGCCCCGGCGGCAGGCGCGACGACCGCACCCGCCGCATCGAGCGCCGCACCGGCCGCGACGACTGCGCCGGCCGCGACCGCCGCCAGCACGACGTCCGCCGCTTCTGCCGCCGCGCCGGTCAAGCCCGCCGGGACAACCGCTGCCGGGAGCGCCGCCGCGCCCGCCGCCAGTGGGACGGCTGCCGCAGGGAAGGGGCAGTTTGCCTCGCAGATCGACACGACAGGGATCAAGAAGGGCGGGCATCTCACCGAAGGGTCCGTCTCCGATATCCAGACCTTCAACCCCATCCTCCAGAAGGATACCGCCTCCGGGCGCATTCACAGCCTCGTCTTCGATAATCTCGTCAACGTTGACCCCGATACCTTGCAGCCGGTGGCAAACCTCGCCACCAAGTGGGAGGCGTCACCGGACGGTAAGGTCTATACCTTCACGCTCAAATCGGGCGTCAAGTGGCATGACGGTCAGCCGTTCAGCGCCGATGATGTCAAGTTCAGTTACGATCTCTATATGAATAAAGATACGGGCACCGCGCGGGCGGGGGAACTGGGTGACCGTGTCGCTTCCGTGGACGCGAAGGACGCGAATACCGTCGTCTTCACGCTCAAGGATGTCGTCGCGCCCTTCCTCGTGAGTAACGCCATCTACCGCATCGTGCCCAAGCACATCCTCGGCAGCGTCGCGCCGAAAGACATTAAGAATAACGAGTTCAGCACCGGGAAGCCGGTCGGTACCGGGCCGTTCAAGTTCAAGGAATAT
Source organism: Thermomicrobiales bacterium (assembly GCA_051002645.1). Classification (GTDB taxonomy): domain Bacteria; phylum Chloroflexota; class Chloroflexia; order Thermomicrobiales; family JALYUS01; genus JALYUS01. Next base: position 5,569 of record JBPCMC010000026.1, on the reverse strand, counting down.
GCGCAGGGCGATCACGTCACGCTCGTCGCCAACCCGGACTACCATCAGGGTGCGCCCGCGCTCGATACCTACATCTACAAGTACACCAAGGACTCCACCGCGCTCTATCAGCAACTGAAGACGGGCGAAGTGGACTACTACGAGGGCTACTCGTCGGACTTCAACGACGATGCGAAGAAGCAGACGAACTTCACCGCCGTCGCGTATGACACCTTCAGTTTCTCCTTCTATGGGTATAACCTGGACATCGCCGGAGGCAAGGCGACGCCGATCTTCCAGGATGTCGCGGTGCGGCAGGCCCTCATGTACGCGGCGGACCGTAAGGGGATTGTGGACAAGATCCGCAACGGCCTGAGCACGCTCGCGCAGGGGACGGAACCGGTGCTCTCGTGGGCATACCAGCCGGACAAGGTCACGGTCAAGTACGACTACGACCTGAAGAAGGCGAATCAGCTCCTCGATGATGCGGGCTGGAAGAAAGGCTCTGGCGGCATCCGAGAGAAGGACGGCAAGAAACTTTCCTTCTCGATGTACGCGCAGAGCGGAGACAAGACCACGGAAGGGTACATGAATGTCTTTCAGCAGAACTGGCAGGATATCGGCGTCGAGATGAAGCCGATTTACGAGGAATTTAGCCAGTTCGTCACCCGCCTGACGCAGTCGTTCGACTTCGAGGCGTTCTTCGTTGGTTTCTCGTGGGGCGTGGACCCCGACCAGCAGACGATGTGGGACTCGAAGCAGCACGGGCCGGGCTTCAATCTCTACTCGTACAAGAACGACAAAGTGGATGCCTTGCTCCTCCAGGGCATCCGCACGCTCGATCAGGACAAGCGCAAGCAGATCTACGTCGACATGCAGAATATCGTCCTCGCGGATGCGCCCGCGCTCATCACCGACTTCCCGAAGCGACTCGCGGGCGTCAACAAGCGCGTCAAGAATCTCATCCCCAATGCGGTGAATGTGACGATTGACGCATTCCAGTGGTACGTGACGGACGGGAAATAGAACCTCACCCCCTGCCCCTCTCCATTGCGATGGAGAGGGGGTGATTGTAGGGGCGCATGGCTATGCGCCCTCTCGGATGTAACAGGAGTCTGAAACGTGGATGAGCGTGTGGGCCGTCTCAGTCGGCGGCATTTCCTCGGTGGGGCGGCGGCGGTAGCGGCGGGGGCCATCCTCGCGGCCTGTGGCGGCAGCACCGCCACGGATACGCCGAAGCCCGCCGCCCCGACCGCTGCCGGTGGCGCGACAGCTGCTCCGACCACGGCTGCCTCGGCAGCGGCTGCACCGACGACAGCTGCTGCGGCTGCCGCGACGCAGCCCGCCGCGAGCGTGACGGGAACAACCGCCGCGAGCTCGGCGGTCGCTGCCAGCCCTGCATCTGCTGCCAGTTCCGCCGCTTCCCCTGCCGCTACAGGTACGGCAGCGGCAGGGAAAACGATTGCCTCGCAGATCGATCCGGCGGCGATCAAGAAGGGCGGCCACATCACCGAGGCATGGAATACCGATATCCGCGTGCTCAATCCAATCGTCAGCACCGATGTCTACTCCGGGTACATCACGAACCTGCTCTTCGACGGCCTCGTGGTCGTGGACCCGGACACACTCGATGCCGCGCCGCGACTCGCCACGAAGTGGGAGATCGCGCCGGATAACAAGACGTACACCTTCACCCTGAAGCAGGGCGTCAAGTGGCACGACGGCCAGCCGTTCAGCGCTGACGACGTGAAGTTCAGTTACGACCTCTACATGGACCCGAAGACGGGCACGCCGCGCGCCGGGACGCTCAATGAGCACATCGCCTCGGTCACGGTGAAGGACCCGCAGACCGTTGTCTTCGTCCTCAAGGATGTCATCGCCCCCTTCATGGTCACGGACGTGAGTTTTGGAATCGTCCCCAAGCATGTTCTCGAAAACGTCAAGCGCGAGGAGATCCCGACCAACGATTTCACGACGACGAAACCGATTGGTACCGGCCCCTTTAAGTTCAAGGAGTGGATTCGCGGCGACCATGTGACCGTCGTCGCCAACCCCGACTACCATCTCGGCGCGCCCGCGCTCGATCAGTACGTCTACAAGATTGTCAAAGACAACACCGTCCTCTATCAGCAATTGAAGACCGGTGAAGTGGATTACGGCACGGTCTCGCCGGACTTCTACGACGACGCGAAGAAGCAGACGAACTTCGACACCATCCCGTACGACACCTTCAGTTTCACCTATATCGCCTACAACCTCGACCCGGCGAAGACGATGCTCTTCCAGGACCCGAAACTGCGGCAGGCGCTCTCGTACGCGCTGGACCGCAAATCCATCGTCGACAAAATCCTCAATGGCCTCGGGACGGTGGGCGTCGGGACGGAGCCGATCCGCTCGTGGGCGTACGCGCCGGACAAGATCACCACGAAGTACGACTACGATCCGAAGAAGGCGGCCCAGATGCTCGATGACCTCGGCTGGAAGCCGGGCTCGGACGGCATTCGCGTCAAGGACGGCAAGAAACTCTCCTTCACGCTCAATGCGTCGAGCGGCGACAAAGTGACCGAGGGCACCGTCTCGGTCTTCCAGGAGAACTGGAAGAGTGTCGGTGTCGAGATGAAGCCGCAACTGGAGGAGTTCAGTAACCTCGTCACGCGGGTCGCCAAGAACTTCGACTTCGAGGTTTTCATGCTCGGCTTCAGTCAGAGCGTCGACCCCGACCAGCAGACCTTCTTCGACAGCAAGCAGCATCCCTCCGGGTTCAACCGCGTCAGTTACAGTAACGCGACCGTAGATAAGGACCTCAACGACGCCCTGCATACCCTCGACCGCGAGAAGCGCAAGCAACTCTACATCGACGCGCAGAACCAGATCGTGGCGGACGTGCCGATTCTCGTCATCTACTTCTCGAAGGGCATCATCGGCATCAACAAGCGGGTCAAGAACCGCATCCCGAACACGGTGACTACATTCAACGTCTCGCATCTGTGGTACGTGACGGACGGGAAGTAGAACCTCACCCCCTGCCCCCTCTCACCTGCCCAGAGGGCGCCCGCGATGGAGAGGGGAGGGGAGATTTGGTAAAGTGTGGGCGGCGAGCGTATTGCGGTTCATCCAGATGTGACCCGACAAATGATGGGGCTGGCGCGCGAGTTTCGCGTGTTGCCGACACCATCTGAGCAGCGGCTCTGGGGGGCGTTGCGGAACCGGCAATTGGATGGAGCGAAGTTCCGTCGCCAGCAGGCAATTGGGTCGTTCATTGTCGACTTCTTCTGTGCGGAGCATCAATTGATTGTTGAGGTTGACGGCGCTATCCACGAGGTACAACGTGAGCATGATGAGGAACGACAACGAATGCTTGAAGCGTCCGGCTACCGAGTCGTCCGCGTCCCCGCTCACGCGGTCGAGACCGCTCTCCCGAACGTCCTTATCGTCATCAACGAATGCTTTCATTGATCGCTCCCCCTCTCCATCGCAATGGAGAGGGGGTCGGGGGGTGAGGTCCTATGGGTAGATACGTCATTCGTCGGTTGATCGGTATCCCGCCGCTGATCGTCGGGATCACCCTGATCGTGTTTGCCATCGTCCATCTCACGCCGGGCAGCCCGTTGGACGATCTGCGGCTCAACCCGGAGATCAAGCCGGCGGATATCGTGGCAATCGAGACGACCCTCGGCCTGCACAAGCCGCTCTACCAGCAATATACCGGCTGGATGGGTCAACTCCTGCACGGCGATTTCGGCATCTCGCTCAAGACGTACCGGCCCGTCCGCACGCTGATCGCGCAGCGGGTCGGCAATACGCTCCTGCTCACCGGCAGCGCCTTGCTCTTCTCCCTCGCGGTGGCGATACCGGTCGGTGTCCTCTCGGCGCTCAAACGCAACACCATCTTCGATTACATCGCGACGGTCTGTACGGCGCTCGGCGATTCGATCCCCTCGTTCTGGCTGGGCCTGATGCTGATCTTGTTTTTCGCCGTCCAGTTTCAGTCGTGGGGACTGCCCTGGCTGCCCTCGGGCGGGACGCAGACCCTGCCGAATGGCGGCGATTTCGTCGATCGTGCCAAGCACATCATTCTGCCCGTCCTGACGATCAGTTTCGTGCAGATCGCGCTCTGGGTACGGTATATCCGCGCGCAGATGCTGGAGGTGCTCAATCAGGATTACGTGCGCACCGCCCGCGCGAAAGGGATGACGGAGACGAACGTGCAGATGCGTCATGCCTTCCGCAATGCCATCCTGCCGCTTATCACCCTCGTCGGGTTGAGTATTCCCGCCCTCTTCGGCGGCGCGGTGGTGATCGAATCCGTCTTCGGCTGGCCGGGCATCGGCAGCCTGCTCATCACGTCGGCGCAGAACCGCGACTACACGGTCGTGATGGGCCTGGCGGTCTTCTTTTCGGTGATCGTCGTCTTTGCGAACTTGTTGACGGATCTTCTCTACGGCGTCGCGGATCCGCGCGTCCAGTACTCATAGGGCGAGGAGCGAGGTAGGCGATGGAAGCAGAAGTTCAATCGCGGCGACCGGCGACATCGGTGCTGATCGCCGGGCAGGAGGAGCGGGCGCAGTTGCGGAAGTCGCAGAGCAACTACGCGCGTGCGTGGCGGCGCTTCCGTGGGAACAAGATGGCGCTCGCCGCCCTGACTGTCGCGTTCCTGCTCATACTGATGGCGCTCTGCGCCCCCCTCATCTCCCGGTACATCACGCACGTCGGCCCCGCGAAGCAGAGCCTGCTGCATCAGTTCGAGCCGGTGAGCCGCAGCCATTGGTTCGGCACCGACGAACTGGGCCGCGATGTCCTGACGCGCATTGCCTACGGCGCGCGCGTCTCGCTCGGCGTCGCCGTCACGGCGGTGCTTGCCGCCATCTTCCTCGGTACGCTCGTCGGCTCCTGCGCCGGGTATTACGGACGCTGGGTGGAGACGGTGCTGATGCGCTTCGTGGACGTGATGCTCTCGATTCCGGGCATCATTCTCCTCATCCTGATCAGCGCGCTCTTCCATGTCGGCCCGGTGCAATTGGCGCTGGTCATCGCGGCGCTCGGCTGGTTCGGGTTGTCGCGGCTCCTCCGCTCGGAAATCCTCTCGATCAAGCGGCGCGAATATGTCGAGGCGGCCCGCGTGATCGGCGCGCCGGATCGCGTCATCATCCGCCGCCATGTCTTGCCCAACGTGACGCACCTCATCATCGTCTTCGCGACGGGCGCGACGCCGGCCTTCATCCTCACGGAAGCGGCCCTCAGTTATCTCGGCCTCGGTATCCAGCCGCCGACGCCCTCCTGGGGCAACATGCTGACGAACGCACAGTCGTATATTTACAAGTCGAAGGGGCTCGTCTTCATCCCCGGCTTCTTCATCTCGATCACCGTGCTCTCGCTGATCATCGTCGGCTACGCTCTGCGCGACGCGCTCGACCCGCGGCTGAGTAAATAGGGAACCTCAACCCCAACCCCCTCTCACCTGCCCAAAGGGCCCCCCTCTCCCTCGCGGGCGCCCCTTGGGCAGGTGGGAGGGGGTTGGGGGTGAGGGTCCACTCCCCTGATACGATAAGGTCCGTATAACGTCTTCGATGCTCTTCCGACGCGTAGCACA
>JBPCMC010000025.1:0-11749 GCA_051002645.1 Thermomicrobiales bacterium | reverse complement strand
ATGAGCGTCCCCCCATCGCGCGCCAGCCGCCCGAAGCGGTTCGCGGTCGTCGCCGATCTCCTCAAGGACACCTCATCGCGCGGGGCGGGCGTCGAGGAGATGATGAACGCCAAGCAAATCCGCCGCGACCGGATCGTGCCCGACCCCGACCAGCCGCGCAAATCCTTCCCGCAGGAGTCGCTGGAGGAACTGGCCGCCTCGCTGAAATCGCGCGGCATGTTGGAGCCGATCTCCGTCCGCTACGACCGCCCGAACGACCGCTACATCATCATCAGCGGCGAACGACGCTGGCGGGCGTCGGGTATCGCGGGTCTGGAGATGCTCCCCGCCATCGTGCGCGAGGATCAGGAGGCGAGCGAGCGGCTGATCGACCAGTTGATGGAGAATCTCCAGCGCGAGGACCTCAACGATGTCGATCGCGCCGACGGCCTCAACCGGCTAAAGGAAGCGATGGGCGGCGTCGCCTGGGAGCGGGTGGCGGAATCGGTCGGCATTGGCCGGACGCGTCTCTTCCAGTTGCTCGACCTCTTGGACGAGCGGAAGACGCCGGAGCCGGAGCGGCAGGCGGTGCGCAAGGGAGAACTGACGGAGAAGCACATCCGCGTGCTGCGGCGCGTCTCGGGCCCGCTGCGCGAGGGGCTGCGCCGCGTGATGATCGAGGACCGGATGTCCGCCAAGGAAGCGGACATGGCCGCCGACGCCCTCGTGCAGAACCCGAGCATGTCGATCAAGACGACACCGGAGCAGGTCGCCGAGGCGGTCCGCCGCATCCGCATCGAGGCGAAGACGCCGCGCGAGCCCGAACCGCGCATGAACCTGCGCGGCCTGATGCCCGCCGGTCAGGAACTGCCGACCATCGACGCCGCCGCCCTCGTGGACGTGCAACACTTCGCCGAGCGGCTGGCGCGCTACCTCCTCGCCATGTCCACCGAACCCGGCGACCCCGCGCAAGCCGCCCATCTCCGCCCTCTCATCCGCCGCCTCCGCGACACCGCCGACCTATACCTGGACTCGGTCAAGGAGTGATTGCTCCGTTCGGAGATGACACATCACGAGGCATGCGAATCAGCGAACGAGTCGACGTCCCAAGCGACGCAGAGTGGGATTTCGCGCGTGATCTCCTCTCGAACATCGACCGAATCCACGGTACTGGCGAGTTACCGGTAATCCCCGTAGCAGAAACGGGAACGAGCAGTGCGGGCGGATTTCTCGTCAGTGCGCGCGATGGACGATCTTTGCGCATCGAGGTCGGCCTGAATGGTCTCCATCCGCACTTGACGTTGGTGCATGAAATCGGGCATTTCCTCGACTATGAGATGCTTGGTCATCCGCAGGAGTTTGCTTCGGCTATGGGCCACATCGTGCCGCTCATGCAGGCGATTGATCGGAGTGAAGCGGTCCGAAGACTCGGGGCGCGGATTGACAAGAAGTACGCGATGATCCTTGATACACGCGGGCGGTTGCGCCGAGAAGTCGTGCAACAGGGCGCTGTAAGAAGATTGCTACTCCCCGAAGAGCGATTCGCACGCGCGTATGCGCAGTACATCGCGATGCATAGCCGCAGCTTAATTGTGCAAGAGCAACTCCATCGGAAACGCACGAATCGTTTGACGCAAGGGATATACTATGAGCAATGGGACGATGACGATTTCGCCCCGATTGCACGGGAATTCGATGCATTGTTGCGGCAAAAGGGATGGATGAAATGAGTGCTCGTGAACGCCCGAAGACCGCTGTGAAGGAACCAATCATCGAGGGGCCGGACTTCTCTACGATGTCAGTCGAAGAGGCCGTACAGTACTACAGGGAAACGTATGGCACCGATGAGTATGACGCACGCGAGTTGGTCCTTGCGGCAAAAGGGATACTGACGCGCGATTCGTATCGCGTAGACGAATAAGGCAGGGGACCGATGAGTGACAACGTGACAATCCACACTATCGGGCACAGCAATGTCGCAGCGGAGGAAGTCGTTGCGCTGCTGGCGGCACATGAGATTGAGATGGTGGTGGATGTCCGCAGTGTGCCGTATAGCCAGTACACGCCGCAGTTCAACCGCGAGATGTTCGAGATAGCGCTGAAGCAGGCGGGGATCGGGTACACGTTCGCGGGTGAGACGCTGGGCGGGCGACCGAAAGACCCGACATGTTACCGCAGCGACGCCGAGCCGAAGAGCCGGGGCGCGTTCCTCAAGCAGGTGGATTACGGCGCGGTGATGGAGCGACCGTGGTACCAGAGGGGTATCGCGCGCCTCGTGGAAATCGCCGGGGCGCAGCGCACCGCAATTATGTGCAGCGAAGAGAATCCGGACGACTGCCACCGGCACCATCTCATCGCGCAGACGCTCCTCCCGCAGGGCATTACGGTCAATCATATCCGCCACACCAGGGCAGTCGAAGAAGCGCGGATCATCCACCGGCAGTTGAGCCTTCTGTGAGCGGGGTGGGCCGGATGAGGCTCTACACCATCGGGTTCACGAAAAAGTCCGCTGAGCGGTTCTTTACGCTGCTGCGCGAGCACGGCATCGAGCGACTGGTGGATATCCGGCTCCATCCGGGCGGGCAACTGGCGGGCTTCATGAAGCAGAGCGACTTCTCCTACTTCCTCACGCACCTCGCGGACTGCGACTACCATCACTTCCCCATGCTCGCCCCGAGCGATACTGTGCTCTCCGGGTATCGACAGGATCACGACTGGAGCCGGTATGTCACAGGCTTTGAAGCCCTGATGGACGAGCGGAAGATACCGAGCAGCCTGGACCGGCTGTTCTTTGCGGAGAAGACATGCTGCTTCCTCTGTAGCGAGGCAACGCCCGAACAATGCCACCGTCGGCTCGTCGCGGAACGGCTAACCCGCGCGTGGCCGGGCACGGAGATTGTCCACATCATCTGACGCGCCACAGAGGAGGAAGCGGTGAAGGCCCCGATGGTGGTCACCGATCTGACACGTATGCAGCGGGGCAATGTTTGTATCGGCGGATATCTGCGCGATTATACCTGCGTGCGCCCGGTCATCCCGTTCCGGGGCATCAGCGAGGCGTCGCTTTCCCTCGGCCCGCACGTCATCCGCCCATTCGCGGTCGTCGCCTTCGCTTTCCTGAGCGATACACCCGCGCCGCCGCACACCGAAGATCGCGAGATTCACCGTTCGTACCACGCCTATCAGCAGTTGCTCTCGCCCGACCGTCGCCAAGCGATTCTCGAACACATCGACAGCGGCACTGTGCGGATGATCTTCGGTGCGGAAGTCCATTATGATCACGGCTGGTATGTCCGCATCGGTGAGGGCACGCGCTCGCTCGGCACGATCCAGCCCGCGCATATCGAGGAAATCCGCTACGGCACACGGCCAATCGACAAGTGGGAGTACCGCATCGTCTTCACGGATAGCACGGACGAACGGTACAACCTCGCCGTCACCGATCTCGCCTTCCGCTACTATCTCGACTACCGGCGCACGACGATGGGCGAATCCCCCGCCGCGATTGCTCGCGAGATGACGGAGACATTCCGGGCAGCGCGCATCTTCCTCCGCATCGGCCTCACACGCGGCGGACGTGATGCGGACCGTTGCTATCTGCAAATTACCGGCGTCTACACATTCCCGGATTATCTTGATGGCCACTGCTTCGCCGATTTCCTCCCCGCCGAAACCGCCGTACATCCCGTCAGCGACGACGAAATCCCCTTCTGATGTGCTGCGCGAAAGCAACCGCAGATACGGAATGATCGTAGACTTCAGTAGGCGATGCCGATAGGCAGCAGCGCAGAGAGGGAGCACGACCATCGCGACGAGGCTACGGGAACCGGTCAACGGATTGACGCATCTGGTGGGCGTGGTGCTCTCGGTGGCGGCGCTCGTCGTGCTGTTGTGGCTGGCGATCGGTGCGCGGGATATGCGGCAATTAATCGCCTTCACCATCTTCGGCCTCAGCCAGATCGCCCTCTTCACGGCGAGCACGCTCTACCACTCGCTGCCGCTCGACCCGGCCGGTGTGGCGCGGCTGCGGCGGATCGACCACATGATGGTCTTCGTCCTGATCGCCGGGACGTACACGCCGATCTGCCTCGTCGCGCTGCGCGGCGGCTGGGGCTGGAGCCTCTTCGGCGTCGTCTGGGGGATCGCCCTCTGCGGCCTCGTCATCAAGACGCGCTGGATGCACGCGCCGAAATGGCTCTCCACCGCCCTCTATCTCGCGATGGGCTGGGCGGTGGTCGTCGCTGCGCCCGTGCTCTTCGACCGGCTGCCGACCGGGGCGGTCGCCTGGCTCCTCGCGGGCGGCATCATCTACAGCGTCGGCGCGGTGATCTACGCGCTCAAACGGCCTAACCTCATCCCCGGCGTCTTCGACGCGCACGCCCTCTGGCACCTCTTCGTCCTCGCCGGCAGCGCCTGCTTCTTCTGGATGATCGTCCAGTATGTGGCGTAAAAGAGGACTAAGGACTGAGGACTAAGGACTAAGGACTAAGCGGAGATCGCCCCCTACGTAGTCCTTAGTCCTTCCCTCCCTTGCCGGGATTGGTGAGTTGGTCTTGGCACCAGCGATAGAGGCCGTCGAGCAAGGGGGTGACGGCGGCGAGGTAGGCGTCGTCCGACTGCGCCACATTGCGCATCCCGGAGGTGACGGCGGCGATGCCGGGCGACCACTGTGTCAGGCTCTTGTCGCTCGTCTCCGCGCCGCGCAGCACCATGGACATCAGCGCGACGGCCGGATCGGTGATGTCATACGTGACGCGCAAGCCATCGAAGCCGGTGCGCGATCCCTGGTGCCGAATCGCCGCCTGCGGGTGGTGGAAAGGGGTCGCGCCGTGCTGCTCGGCGTAGGCCATCACTTCATTTTCCGGCAGGATGGCGATTTCCGCCTGCGGGTCGATGAATTTGCGGATCATCCAGATCATCGCGGCGCGGTCCAGCCGCACCCCCTGCCGCGTTGCCCACTGCATCGGTCATTCCCTCCCTCGTCGCGCTCATCGCGTCCAATCGTCCGGTGCGTGATGATACCACCGGATACGGCGCGGCGATTGCCGTGCGCCTCCCTTCCTTCCTATACTGCGTATTGCAGCAGGCGAATGGAGGACGCGGCATGAGGAGCATCATTCTCTGCACGGTGATCGGCTTCGCTATCGGCGTCGCCCTCTCGCTGGTGCTTAATCCGATCTTCTGGGGCGGCGAGGATTACCCCGACTCCTTCGCCTGGGGTGTCGTCGGCGCGATCGTCGGCTTCCTCTGGGCGTGGCGGGAGCCCATCCCCTGACCCCCTCCCGCCTCGGGAGGGGGAACTCATGTCAGGCGCACAGGCTTACCAAGTAAGCCACGAATGCGCCACGCTCGCTCCCCTCCCGCTCCGGGAGGGGCTGGGGTGGGCTCCCTTACCCCAGCACCGCCCGCAGCCGCTCCGCGACGATGGCGGCCTCGCCCGGCTTGAGGAGCGCGGTGACGATGCAGAGCGCCTTCTCGTGCAGGAGATTCTGCGAGACGGCGATGGGCGGGTCGCCCTCGATCAGGGCGTTGACGATGGCGGCGACGGGTTGCTCGACGATCTGCTCGTCGATGCGGATCACCCCCGTCGGGTAGGCGCGGGGTGCGCTGCGTTCGTTCAACTGCTCCGCCTGGATGCCCGGCAGCCCCGCGACGGCATCGAGGATCGTCGCCAATCGCCGCTCCTGCTCGACCCGCTCGGCGGCGTGGTCGCGCGCCAGGAAGCGGCGCAGGGCGACAATCAGCCCGACGATCTCCTCCTTGCCCACCTTCATCGGCCGCCCGATGCCGTGGTGCGGCGGGCCGGGCAGCACCCCGCTCTCGATGTAGCGCGCCCGCCACGTCCACGTCTCCGGGTAAACGTCCATGTCCTGATGCTGCAAGGCGACCGACTCAATCAATGCCGCCCGCCCGACGAGGATGCCCGACGCCTGCGGCCCGCCGATCGCCTTGCCGCCGCTGAAGGCGACGAGGTCCGCCCCTATATCGATCAGGGCGCGCAGGTTCTCGGCGGGCGGCAGCGCGGCGGCGGCATCGACGATCACCGGCAGGCCATGCCGGTGCGCGATGGCGACGACCTCCGCCAGTGGCGCAACGCCCGGCGCGTTGCCGAACGAGTAGGCGATGGCCGCCGTCCGCTCCGTAATCGCCGACTCGATCTGCCACGGCCAGGTGATTCCCTGCCCCGGAAAGCCGAGGTAGCCGACCTCGACCAGTTTCGCCCCGGAGAGGCGCAGGGCGTGCGTATACGCCGTCAGGTGCGGCCGCTGGACGATGATCTCGTTGCGCAGGCCCGTCGTGTCCGGCAGACGGTCCATCGCCGCGACATCGAGCCCGGCGATGCAGGCCGCCGCCCCGAGCGCCAGCCCGGAGGCAGCCCCGGCGGTCACGTAGCCCGCCTCCGCGCCCGTCGCGCGCGCCAGTTCCCGCCCGGCCGCCTCCTGCACATCCTCGATGCGCACGCAGGATTGCGCCGCCTCCGCCATCGCCGCCGCGACCTCCGCGTGCAGCGGCGCGCCGCTCAGCCGCGTCACCGGCCCCGCCACATTGATCACCGTCCGCGCCCCGAGCGTGTCATAGATGCCCACTCGTTCCCCTCCCTTCCGCAATCGTTCACCACAATGGATAGATTTATAGACAGTTTCATCACCGCCAAGAGGCCAAGGACGCCAAGGGGGGAGAGAGAATAACCCATTCCTTCTTCGTATTTCTTGGCGTCCTTGGCGTCTTGGCGGTTCATTGCCGTCAGGTTTTGAGATCGTCTCTATACCGTGCGCGGCGCGTCTGTCGTACGGAGAACGAGCCATCGTTCGACGGCGAAGCGGAGCGCGATCAGGCCACTCATCCAGGCCGTGCCGAGCAGGATGCTGCCGAGCACATCGGTCGGGTAATGGACGCCGAGGATCAGGCGGCTCAGAGCGATAGCGGCGACGCCGACAACCAGGGCGACCGTGCCAAGCGACTTCAGACCGGGCCGGGCGGTAGAACGCCAGAGGAGGAAGCCGAGCGCGAAGGCGAGGCAGGTCGCGCCCATCGTGTGCCCGCTCGGGAAGCCATAGCCGCTCTCCGGGACGCGGAAGAAGGCGATCGGGCGCTCGCGCGCCATCACCTGTTTGACGAGCAGGGTGAGGACGCCATAGCCGCCCACCGCGCCGACGAAGAGCAGCGCATCGAGCCAGCGGCGGCGCAGGAAGAGCCACACGGCGAGCGCGAGGCCAATGATGGCCGTTTCCACCTCACCGGCGATCAGCGAGACATCGTTCGGGAGCGCCACTGGCCATGACGCCGTATGGTCGTCGATGCTATGGAGGACGCGCTGATCGGTCGGCAACGTCCCGGCGTCATGCACCTCCGCGCCGAGACCGGCGAAGAGGGCGGCGCAAATGAGGCAGACCGCGACGAGTGCGAGCAGCACCGGCGTCAGCAGCGCGCCGCGTAGCCCCGGCGGCGCGGTCCGCGAGAGGATCGTTCCGGTGCGAGAGGACACGAGGCAAACTCCCTGCTAGAAAACGCGACGGACGCGACATGCCGCACATCCCGCACGTCATGATACGCTACATTCCGAGAGGAAACACCGCAATTGCCCGCATCGGGACGGAAGATGAGAAGAATGACCGCCACACAGCAGGGTCGGCAATGAAACCGGGGATGACGCCGGGGCAGACGGCGACGGCGGAGATCGTCGTCGATGCAACGATGTTCGCCGCCTTCGGAGGGCAGGTGGTCCACCCCGTCTACGGCACGGCGGCGATGATCGCGCACATGGAACTTGCCGGGCGGCGGATCATCCTCCCCTATCTCGAACCGCACGAGGAAGGCGTCGGTTACGCAATTGACGTCCGCCATCGCGCCCCGACCGTCGCTGGGATGCGCGTCACCGCCCGTGCCACGCTGACGGAGGTGCGCGGCAACCGCGTCATCTGCCGCGTCGAGGCCCACAACGCGCGCGGCCTGATTGGCGAAGGGACGTTCACGCAGGTTATCCTCAATCGCGGAGACTTGGAGAGGCGCATCGTCGCATTACAAGCAGAAGGATCGCGCGATAATAGCGACGCTCCGCACGGAGCGCGGCACACGAAGGAGCATACGGATGCAGTACCGCACATTGGGCAAGACAGGGTGGCAGGTGTCGACAATCTCGATGGGCTGCTGGGGCATCGGCGGGCAGTGGGGGCCGGTCGCGGAGGACGAGGCGATCCGCACCATCCACACCGCGATTGATCTCGGCATCAATCTGCTCGATACCGCCGATGCCTATGGTCTCGGCGTCAGCGAGGAACTGGTCGGCAAGGCGATCAAGGACCGGCGCGACAAGGTCTACGTCGCCACGAAGGTCGGCAACTTCGCCCGGCGCGTCGGCTCGCCACTCAGTTACGACACGCCGCACCACGTCTACCTCTGCTGCGACGCCAGCCTCGGGCGGATGAAGATCGACACGATCGACTTCTACCAATGCCACATCGGCGACCTCGCCGACCCATCCGTCTTCCTCGAAGCGTTCGCGCGGCTGACCGAGCAGGGGAAAATCCGCGCCTACGGCATCTCGACGAACTCCCTCAGCGTCGCGGAGGCATTCAACTGCGATGGCCACTGCGCGGCGATCCAACTGAACTACAGCCTCGTCAACCGGAGCGCGGAGCAGGACTTGTTGCCGTGGTGCAAGGAGAATAACATCGGCACGCTGCTGCGCGGGCCAATCGCGCAAGGGGTATTAGCGGGCAAGTTCACGACGGAAACGCGCTTCGATGACTCGGTGCGCACCGGCTGGAACGAAGGCGCGGGGCGCGAGCGGTTCCTGAAGCAACTGGCGCAGGTCGAGCCCTGGAAGCACCTGGCACGGCCCGACCGCTCGCTGGCGCAGATCGCCCTCGCCTGGACGCTCGCCAATCCCGCCGTCACGTGCGCGATCCCCGGCGCAAAGAACGTCGAGCAAATCCGCAGCAACGCCGCTGCCGCCGACATCACTCTCACCGAGGAAGAACTGGCCGTGCTGAACGCGGGTTAAGCGAGAACGGCAATATTTACCGGCACATCTGCCCTCCCGATGAAAGGGCTTGGAGCAAACGTGCCCGGAGATTGCAACAAGATATGTCATCGTTATATAAGTATGCCGTTATCGCCGTTGCAAAGCAGAAATCTCTTTCAGAGAGTGAGGCATCCACTGATGGCGACCCTGCATGAGGTTCTGGCTCAAGTGCGAGCAAGAATCGAACGCTCCAAGAGCCTGCATCTCAACGAACAAAATACGAAGGCTTCTCTCATTGAGCCAATTTTGCGCGCCTTAGGTTGGGATACCGAGGATTTTGAAGAAGTTCATCGAGAGTTTAAGCCGAAAAGTGCTGATAACCCCGTTGATTACGCCCTCTTTCTCGTGAGATCACCACGACTGTTTATTGAGGCAAAAGCCTTGGGGCAAGACTTGAATGACCGGCGGTGGGCGAACCAGATTATGGGCTATGCGAGTGTAGCGGGTGTTGAGTGGATTGTTCTCACGGACGGAGACGAATACCGAATATACAACTCACATGCTGCTGTTCCAGTGGAGGAGAAGCTCTTCCGGCGGGTGCATGTGAGCGAGGGAGAAGATTCGCCGGTCGAACAAACTTTGTCTTTACTGGCAAGGGACAGCATCCAAAAGGACGAAATCGGTATGCTCTGGCAGGCATACTTCGTCGACTGGAAAGTTCGGACAGCGATAGAGCGGCTATTCGCACAGAATCCCGATCCTGCCATTGTGAGTCTAATTGCCGAGAGGGTTCGCAATCTCTCCAAAGATGATATTACGGCCTCGCTTGGTCGCGCTCACATTCGATTCGATTTTCCTGCTGTGCCCGATCTCATTCCACTGCATGTACCAAAGAACGACATGATCTTATCGACGCAGCGAGAAATTTCTCCTTCGTCGACAAAACGATGGTACGGGGTATCTGTCACCGAGTTGATCGCGTCAGGGATAGTGAAACCGCCGATGCAATTGGAACACAACCGTGGAGAGCATCGCCTCATCGCGCAGCTAGAGCCCGACGGCAGAATATCATGGCAAGGAAACGTGTACCCTTCGCTGTCCGCTGCGGGTGGCGCGGCTCTCACTTCAATCATTGGTCACAACTCCAAAGGTGGGAAGAGAGCAACGGACGGTTGGGAGTTCTGGTGCTTTCGCGATGCGGACGGCTCTCTCAAAGAGATTGACGTTCTTCGGCAACGCTACCTCGTCATGCCTAAGTAGCGAAGTCGCCTTAGATACACAAGGCTTGTGAGGGAGGTTGGAAATGTCCGTCACGCCCGCGATCTATAACTTCAGTGACCCGGCGGTGCAGGTGAACCCGTACCCGATCTACGAGCGGTTGCGGCGGGAATCGCCCGTCTTCTGGAACGGGCCGTACTGGCTCCTCAGCCGGTATGACGATATTGTCGCGCTGCTCAACGACCCGCGCGTCTCGTCGGCGCGCGTCGAGGCGACCTTCGCGGTGTTGCCGGACGATGTGCAACAGGAACTCCAGCCGCTGCGCCATGTGCTCGGCAGCCGGATGCTCCTCTCCGACCCGCCCCGGCACACGCGGCTGCGTACGCTGATGACCAAGGCATTCTCCGCGCGGGTGACGGAGGCGAAGCGCGAGCGAATCGAAGAAATATGCAACCACTTCCTCGACCGTGTGATGGCGCAGGGGAGCATGGATGTCATGCACGACGTGGCGGTGCCGCTGCCCGGCTGGGTGATCGCCGATATGCTCGGCGTGCCGAGGGAGGACCAGGAGGACTTCACCCGCTGGAGCCGCGATCAGGTGCGCGTCTACGACCGCTCCGGGACGATGCACGAGCGCATCCCGATCATGCGGCAGGGCCAAGCGAGCATGTTGGAGATGAAAGCCTACCTGGAGGACGTGATCGCCGCCCGCCGCAAGGAGCCGCGCGAGGACCTGATCACGATGATGATCCAGGCGGAGGAGGAGGGGGACCGGCTGACGACGGACGAGATGGTCGTCATGTGCATCGCGTTGCTCGTCGGCGGCAACAACTCCACCGCGCACCTGATCGGCAACGCCATCCTCACCCTCGCACGCCACCCGGAGTCTATCGCCCACCTGCGCGCCAACCCGGCGCTGATCCGCCCGGCCATCGAGGAAGTGATGCGCTACGACAGTCCCGTGCAGGCGACCAGCCGCGTCGCGCGGGAGCCGATTGACGTTAGCGGGCAGACCATCGAGGCGGGGCAGAACATCTACGTCCTCTTCGGCTCCGCCAACCGCGACGAGGCGCAGTTCCCCGACCCGACGCGCTTCGACATCACCCGCGCGCCGAACCGGCACCTCACCTTCGCGCACGGGCCGCACTTCTGTCTCGGCGCAGCCGTCGCCCGCGCCGAGGCGCAGAGCGCCGTCCTGACCATCGTGCAGCGATGCGAGGATTTGCACCTGGCGAGCGATCACGTCGATTGGATCGAGGGCTTCGCCTTCCGCGGCCCGAAGTCCCTGCCCGTCACCTTCCGCGCGGGGTGATCGGGATTCGGCACGATGGGCAAACATGGTAGTGGCGGGCTTTCGCCTAATAGCGTTCGGTGAGCAGCAATCAGCGGTGTGAATGCCTGCGTAGGGGCGGTGCTCGAACCGCCCTCCGTTGCTGTATCGCTGCCTCGATGGATGGCGACGGACGCCGACAGGCCGGGGAGGGCGGTCCAACCACCCCCCCTACGGATGGGAAGGCGCCACATTCGCGCGTAATTGTGGATGCCTGCCGGACGCGATATGCTGGCGGCGCAGATACGGACGATGAT
>JBPCMC010000024.1:0-3260 GCA_051002645.1 Thermomicrobiales bacterium | reverse complement strand
GAGCAAGGGAATTGGCGATCTGGCGGGCCTCAATGTGCCGACGATCCCGGTGCACGGGCAGATGATGGCGATTGCCGACCCGCCCGTGCCGCTCCGCACGGTCGTCGCGGGCGGCGGCATGTACCTGCTGCCGCGCGCCGATGGCACGATCGCCGTCGGCGCGACGGTGGACGAGACCGGCTTCGCCAAGCGCGTCACGCCGACCGGCATCAACACCCTGATTACCCTCGTCGAGCGTT
This sequence comes from Thermomicrobiales bacterium, assembly GCA_051002645.1. GTDB lineage: Bacteria > Chloroflexota > Chloroflexia > Thermomicrobiales > JALYUS01 > JALYUS01. The sequence goes on along the minus strand of JBPCMC010000024.1, from coordinate 3,021 downwards.
TCGCGCCCGCGCTGAACGGCGGGCGGCTCGTCGAGTCGTGGTCGGGGCTCCGGCCCGGCAGCGCGGACGGCGCGCCGATCATCGGCCCCGCGCCGCACCGCGACGGCTTGTGGATCGCCACGGGCCATTATCGCGGCGGCGCGCTGCTCGCGGCGGTCACCGCCGAACTCGTCGCGGCGGGCATCCGCACCGGCACAGTCGATCCGCTCCTCGCTCCCTTCACGCCCGCACGCTTCGCCTGACGAGCAACCAGAAGCCAGTAGCCAGTAGCCAGTAGCCGGATGTCAGATGCCGGATGTCAGATGCCGGATGTCGGTGGTCCGCGTCGCGTCTACTGGCTACTGGCTTCTCCGCGCTGCTATACTGGCGGCAGCACGCGGTTGCGTCTAGGGTTCCGCTTCCTGCCCGGTAGTGTGGTACGGCAATCAGGGTAAGAAGGGCTGGACCGAGCGACGCCACAGCTGGCGCGAAGTAGCGCCGGTTGCACAACTGACGGCATAAAAGGCCGGAGGTACCAGATCGGTCGTGCCCCGCGACGTGCGGGGTGAGACGGAAAGGGAGCCCCGCCACTATGCTGTCTCCACCGCCCGTGCAGACACCGACCCGACGTATCCTGCTTGTCACATCCCTGGTCCATCTGACGAATGATGCCTGCTTCGCCCTCTTGTATCCCCTGCTGCCGCTGATCGCGGCGGATTTGCATCTCTCGTACGCGCAGGTCGGGCTGCTGAAGGCGTGCTTTGCGAGCGCGCAGAGCGTTTTCCAGATACCGGTCGGCGTGCTGGGCGAGCGAGCGGGCGAGGCGCTCATCCTGCTGCTCGGCAATGCGTGGGTGGGGGTGGGGCTCGGCGCAATGGCGCTGGCGGGCGGGTACGGCGTGCTGCTCCTGCTCGCACTCCTGGCGGGGCTCGGCGGGAACGCGCAGCATCCGCTCGCCAATGCCATCGTCTCGCGCTCCTTCGGGCGGGCGCGGCGGGCGACGGCGCTCGGCACGCTGAACTTCGCGGGCGATGTCGGCAAGTTCATCGGCCCGTTCGCGGTCGGCCTGACCGCCGTGCGCTGGGGATGGCGACCGGCGCTCGTCGGCGTCGGCGGCGTGACGGCCATCGTCTCCCTCGCGCTCCTCGCTCGGCGCGCCGCCCTCCTGCCGGTTGATACCTCGGAGCAGGGCGAAGCGGTGGGCACGACGACGAATGGCAAGACGCGACCCGGCTTTCCGCTCCTCCTCCTGATCGGCTCGCTCGATTCCGCGACGCGCGGCGCTGCGCTAACCTTCCTGCCTTTCCTCTTCGCGCGGCACGGTATCTCGGCGGCGGCGATCAGCGCGCTCTTCAGCCTGATCTTCGGGGCGGGGGCGGCGGGCAAGTTCTTTTGCGGCTGGCTCGGCGACCGCTGGGGCGCGCTCGTCGTCATCCTCGGCACGGAGTTGGTGACGGCGGGGGCGCTGGTCGGCTTCATCGCTCTGCCCGTGCCCGCGATCATCCCACTCGCGCTCGCCTTCGGGTTCGCGCTCAACGGCACCTCCTCCGTGCTGACGGCGGCGGTGGCGCACTTCATCCCGGCGCATCGCCGCGCGCGGGGCTATGGCGCCTACTTCACCGCCACGCTCGTCAGTTCAGCGCTCGCCCCGCTCGTCTACGGCGTGCTCGGCGACGCGACCGACCTCACGACCGTCTTCACCGTGATGGCCGCCCTCACCGCCGCGATCGTGCTGCCGCTTATCCCGATCCGTCCCGCCCTGCTCGCTACCGACTAACCCCCAGCCCCTTCCCCGGTGGGGAAGGGGCTGGGGGTTAGGGCTTCCCGATGAAACTTTTTCGCGCTCCTTGACGTGTTAGATTAGTGCGTGTATAACGTACACTTGAAACGCATTGATAGACTCGCGTTCACGGTCGTGGAGATGGCCGTGAATGCGGCGGTGCTCGACATAAGGGGGCATGGGGGATGACTGTCCGCGACCAGGTTCAGTTGCTGCTCTGGCGTGCCGGTTTCGGCGCGACGCCCGCGCAGGTCGATGCCGCGACCGCGCTCGGCTACAGCGCGACAGTCGAGAATGTCCTCGCCTTTGCCGGGCCGCCACCATCGGGCCCCGCCCTGCCGGCGATCCCGCCACCCCTCCCGCAAGACGCGACGCCGGCGCAGATGATGGCGCGCAAGGAGGCGATCAGGCAGGCGGATCAGATCGGCCTGACGGCGGTGACGGACTGGTGGGCGAACCTGATGTCTACCAGCGCCGCGCCGTTGCAGGAGAACCTGACGCTCTTTTGGCACAACCACTTCGCCACCTCCAACGACAAGGTGAATAATCCCCCCTACATGTTGCAGCAGAACCAACTCTTCCGCGCGCTGGGTGCGGGCACATTCGTCGACCTCCTGATCGCCGTCTCGAAAGACCCCGCGATGCTGATCTGGCTGGACGGTCAGTCGAACGTCAAGGGGCACGCGAACGAGAACTGGTCGCGCGAGTCGATGGAACTCTTCACGCTCGGCATCGGCAACTACACCGAGGCCGACGTGCGGGAGGCGGCGCGCGCCTGCACCGGCTGGACGCTCGCCGCCGACGGCACCGTCGCCTTCAACGCGGCGCGCTTCGACAGCGGCACGAAGACGATCCTCGGCCAGACGGGGAATTTTGGGCTGGACGACTGCTCGCGCATTCTCGCCGCGCACCCGGAGACGGCGACGCACCTCTGCACCAAACTCTTCGTCTGGTTCGTCGGCGACAACCCATCCAGCGCCGATCTCGCGCCGATGCTCGCCGCCTGGAATCAGACGAACGGCAATATTCAGAGCGTGCTGCGTGCCCTCTTTCTCAGCGCCGCCTTCACGCCGGATCGGGCGACGACCGCGCACATCAAGAATCCCGTCGCCTGGACGATCGGCATCGTTCGCGGCCTCGGCATTGCCGCCGCCGACGACACGGTGGCGAATGCGATCAACGCCCAGGGGATGATCCTCTTCCGCCCGACCAATGTCGGCGGCTGGCCGAGTGGCCTCGCCTGGATCAGCCCGGATAGCCAG
>JBPCMC010000023.1:0-14502 GCA_051002645.1 Thermomicrobiales bacterium | reverse complement strand
CTCGTAGGTGGTGAACCGTCTGCTGCACGCCTGACATTCACGGCGGCGGCGGATGCTCTCGCCGCTCCCCAGCTCGCGGGAGTCGATGACGCGCGTGTCCGGCGCCTGACAATAGGGGCAGTGCATGGATATCCTCGGGTACCGGTGGCGTAAGCTTAGCCTACGCCATCAATTTCAGCACTACCGTCCGCGCAGAATATGCACGAACGGTGGCACGTCAAAGTCGTCATCATCGCTGCCCGGCTTGGTCTCCGGCTGGCCCCCGCGCGGTGGCTGCTGCGGCGGTTGCCGCCGCTGATCGTCGTCGCGCTGCCCCTGGCCGGAGCCGGTTGGCCGGTACGGCTGTTGCGGCGGCAGCGGGCTGGTGGCTGGCCGGCGATAGGGCTGCGGCTGCGGCGGCTCGTTCGCGGGGCCGGTACGCGGGAAGAGCGGCCGCAACCGCCCCTGCCCCCGGTCGTTATCGAACCCGGTCGCGATTAGCGTCACGGAGACTTCCTGCGACGCCATGTGCTCATCAAGCGTCGCGCCGAAGATGAAGTTCACATTCTGGTCCGCCGCCTCGCGGACGATCTCGGCCGCCTCGTAAATCTCCTGCAAGCCCATATCGCTCGGGCCGGAGATATTGAAGAGGATGCCCGTCGCGCCCTGGATGCTCATTTCGAGGAGCGGGCTCTCGATCGCCATCCGCGCCGCGTCTTGCGCGCGGGTGTCGCCCGTGCCGCGACCAATCGCCATAAACGCGGAGCCTGCGCCGGACATGATCGTCTTCACGTCCGCGAAGTCGAGATTGATGATGCCGGGGCGCGTGATTAAGTCCGCGATCCCCTGGATACCCTGCTTCAGGACATCGTCCGCGAGGCGGAACGCCTCCACGAAAGTCATCTTGCTGTCCGCGATGGCCAGGAGCCTCTGGTTCGGGATGGTAATCAGCGCGTCCACCCGCTCCTTGAGGAGCGCGATGCCCTCCTCGGCGTTCTTGCGCCGCGTCGGGCCTTCGAAGTCGAACGGCTTGGTGACGACGCCGACGGTGAGCGCGCTCACTTCCTTGGCAATCTCGGCGATCACCGGCGACGCGCCCGTGCCCGTGCCGCCGCCCATCCCGGCGGTGATGAAGACCATGTCCGCGCCTTTGAGGACATCGAAGATCGCCTCGCGCGTTTCCTCGGCGGCCTTCGCGCCGATGGCGGGGTTGCCGCCCGCACCGAGACCCTTCGTCAATTTATCGCCGATCCGCAGGCAAAAGGATGCCTGCGAATGGAGGAGCGCTTGCGCGTCGGTATTGACGGCGACGAACTCGACGCCGTGCAGCTTTGCTTCGATCATGCGGTTGACGGCGTTACTCCCCCCGCCGCCAACCCCGATGACCTTTATCTGGGCAAAGTTCTCGCCGCCATAGGCGACGTGAGATTCAAACATGCCCTCGTCCTTCCTCTTCGCCAGTCAGCGCGATGAGGGTCGATCTCCCGCACCCACAGTATCCTGTGCTCATCTCCCCCGCATGGCAACCAGTATCGCTCACGGCAGGAACTCGCGCAACCATGCTTGCCACCGAGTTTGGCCGATCCGGTTGGGCTGACCAGCCAATTCCGGCAGATTTGCCATCGGGAACCGCGCGCCGGGATTACGCAATTCCGTGCTCAGACCCCGCTGCTCGACCGGCGGCTGGACCATCGCACGCCAGCGCAGCAGGCCGAGCACCGAGGCGTAGGCGGGCGACTGCACCGCGGCCGGGCCCGCGAATCCCCACGCACCGGCGATCCGTACCGGCATCCCCAGCGCGGCGCGCGTCATCGGGGCGAGCCCGGAGAGCGCCGCGCCGCCGCCACAGAGGACCACCTGGCCCAACCCGCCAACGCCCCCATCCCGGCCCCGCCCGCTCCGCGCCGCCGATGCGACCGGCCGGACCATCTCGCCGACGTGCCCGAGCATCTGATCGACACGCGCCGAGACAATTGCCGCGATCAGCGCCACGGAGACCGCCGTGCGCTGCCCATCCTGACCGCGTACCAGTATATCAACGCTCGGCATCCCCGTCCGGGCATTGCCGATCTCGAACTTCAATCGCTCCGCTTCGAGCGGGTCGATGCCCAGCACGCTCGCGAGATCGCGCGTGATGTGGTCCCCGCCCACCGGTATCGTGCCGAGCAGTTGGACGGTGCCGCCGGAGAAGACGGCGACGCTCGTGTGCTCCGCGCCGCACTCCACGACGATTGCGCCCTGCTCGTGCTCCTCGGGCAGGACAACCGCCGCGCTCGCCGCCAGCGCGCTCGGCACGATGCCGACGACTTCCAGCCCCGCATGGCGCGCGACCTCGTGCCAGATGGCGGCGTGCTCGGCCGCATGGAGGCTCACGTCCCGCACCGCGACCGGCGAACTGAGGACGATCCGCGTGGGCCGCTCGCCATGCGCTGCCCCCCGGCACTGCGAGAGCGGCACGCTGAAATACGCGCCGAGCACATGATGCCCGGCGGCGCGCTCGGCCTGCGCGACGGCTGTGCGAATCGCCGCACCGAGACGGCGCGGGTCCGTGACCATCCCGCGCGACAGCCCCTGCGCCGGGACGACGCCGGCGCCGAGGACCGGCACCGCAGCGTCCGGCGCGATCGCGCCCTCCGCATCCATCCGGGCGATCACCACGCGCACGTCCACATTGCCAGCGTCGATACCGACGACGGCCCCGCGCGCACGTTGTGTTGTCCCCCACCAGAGATGCAAATGATACCCCATCCCGCGTTGCGCCGATTACCGCTTGTGCATCACCGGGCGATCCGGATCGCGAATATCCGCGTCGGACCACGTCTGATCGCGGAGCAACAATTTCAGGATAGCAAGTTTCTTGCCGAGAAGTTCGTCATTTCCCACCACCGCCCGCCATTTTTCCGTCTGGACGGTCACACCCATCACGGGGTCGAAGGTAATCGCAGCCTGCGTCAGGCCCGCCTCCACCGGCAGCCGGGCATTGAGGGCAAGCACCGCGCGCACGGGCATCACGTCTACCTTTCCACCGACGACCGGCGATCGGTTCCCCGGCAGTGCCTGCAAGCGGGGCAGGACGAGCGGATTACTCGCGTCCGCCTGGCCGAGCACATCGCCCGCCTCATCGACAAGGAAGGAGGCATCACCGGCATCCCAAATCATCACCGGCTGCCGTTCGGTGACATGCACGATCAGCCGATCCGGCGCTTCGGTGACGACCTCGACGTGCTGGAGACCGGGGAGGGCAGCGACCCGCCGGGCAACCGCCGCGCTATCGACCCGAAAGACGCTCTCGCCAAGCACGCCCGATGCCTCCGCGACGGTCGAGCCGGGCAGTGAGGCCACACCGGTGACGACGACGGTATCCACCGAGAAACGCGCGTCCGTGACGACATAGGTCAGGATAGCCGCCAATGCCAGCGCGCCCGCGCCGGCAGGCAGGCGACCATTACGCAGCATGACCACCATCCAGCGGAGGGTATGGATGCACGCTTGCCCGACACGCTTTGCGGTAACGCCTCGTGCCATCGCTCCTATGCCTCCCTGCGACGGCGGCGACGGCGGTTGTGCCGCTCGATGGCGAGGCCAATCAACCGATCGACCAGTTCGCTGTACGAGAGACCGACCGCCTGCCACATCATCGCGTACATGCTCGTCGCGGTGAAACCGGGCATCGTATTGATCTCATTGAGCAGGACCCGGTCATTGCCCTCATCATAGAAGAAGTCCACCCGCGCCAGCCCCGCCGCGTCGATCGCGCGGAACGCCTCGACCGCGAGGCGGCGCACTTCATCGGCGATATGCGGCGGGATGTCAGCCGGGATGCGGAGGCGTGTTGCCGGATCGGTGTACTTCGCCTCGTAGTCGTAGAAGTCATGCCCCTGCACGATGATCTCGCCGACCGCCGACGCCTGGGGTTCGTCGTTGCCGAGCACGCTGCACTCGACTTCCCTCCCCCGGATCGCCTCCTCGACCACCACGCGACCATCGTCATCGAAGCGGAATGCCTCCCTCAGCGCGTGCGATATGTCCGCCTCCGTCGTCGCCTTCGAGACGCCGACGCTGGACCCCATATTGGCGGGCTTGATGAAACAAGGCAGCCCGACGGTTTCGACCAGCCGCCGCACGACGGCATCCGGCGCGCGCTCCCAGTCGGATTCGCGGACGAGCTGCGTCAGCGGCGTCGGCAGGCCCGCGTCGCGGAAGATCGCTTTCATCATCCCCTTGTCCATGCCGACCGCCGAGCCGCGCACGCCGGAGCCGACATAGGCGATATCCGCCAGTTCGAGGAAGCCCTGCACCGTGCCATCCTCACCGAACGGGCCATGCAGCACCGGGAAGACAACATCGAGGCGGTGCAACGCGCCCGTCGCCCCCTCCGGCCCGGCGACGAGGGCCGATTCCTGCTCCGCCGCCACGAGCGCATCCGAGGGCGACCCGGTTTCCGGCGGGCGCGCCGTCAACTGGCCGCCCGCCGCCAACAATGCGTGCATCGGATCGCTGCCCGTCAGCCACTGGCCCTGCCGGGTGATACCGATCGGCACGACCTCGTATGCCTGCGGATCGAGCGCCGCCATCACCGATTGCGCGGAGGCGAGCGAGACGGCGTGCTCGCTCGATTGCCCGCCGAACAGGACGCCGACACGGATTTTGCGCCCCCAGCGGGCGGGTTGTTCGTCCGTCATTGATCCCCCTCGTCGCGCGCATCCCACCGGCCGATGCGCTGGACTTCATACTGCAATGTGACCCCGAATCGCTCGCGGACCGCGCGCCGGCAATGGTCGCCAACGGCGAGGACATCCGCCGCCGTCGCCTTGCCGAGATTGACGAGAAAGTTCGCATGGACGGGCGACACCTGCGCCTGCCCAATCGTCAATCCCTTCAGTCCGCACGCCTCGATCAGCCGCCCCGTCGCGTCGCCGGGCGGATTCTGAAACATCGACCCCGCCGATGCCGCCTGCGGCTGGGCGGTCTTCCGCCAATCGTGGTACGCAATTGCTTTCGCCCGCAAAGCGTCAGGGTCGCCGGGCGTCAGCCGCAGCCGAATCGTTGTCAAAATACCGCGCAGCGTGCCGTCCTTGACGGCGCTATGCCGGTAGCGATACGCCATCTGGTGCGCGCTCACCGTGCGCGGCTTGCCATCGAACTGAATCAGCGTGGCATCGGCGAACGACGCGCTAATCTCGCTGCCATGCGCGCCCGCGTTATTCGCCACCGCGCCGCCGAGCGTCCCCGGCAAGCCGACCGCCCATTCCAGCCCGGCCAGCCCCGCTTCCCCGCACGCCTCCGCGAACCCGGACATCAGCATCCCCGCGTGCCCGGTGACGAGCGGTGCAGCCGGGTCGCTCCGGTCGATCTCGGGCGCGAGGCGGGGCGTGAGCAGCTTAATCACCAGGCCATCCACCCCGGCATCCGCCGCGAGGATGTTGCTGCCGCCACCGATCACCGTGACGGCAATACCCTCCGCCGCCCATTGCAGGGCGCGTTGCAGCGGCTCGTCGCCGTCCGCCGCACCGATCTTGAGGAACCAATCCGCCGGACCGCCGACATGCAGCGTCGTATGGCGGCGCAGCGGCTCGTCTGCCGTGATCTTCGCCCGCTCGGTCAACGTCACCACGCCGCTCATCGCGCCACCGCACGTTCGCCGAGCGCGCGCAGCACCGCAGGCCCGACCGACGTGATATCGCCCGCCCCGAGCGTGAGCACGACATCACCGGGTTCGATGTGCTGCATCAGGTACTCGCCCGTTGCGGTAAGATCGCCGCCATAGATGCCCCGCCCACCCGCGATTGCACCGGCAATATCCCGCGCATGGACGACGCCGGTATCCGGCTCCCGCGCCGCGTAGATGTCCGTCACCACGGCGAGATCGGCGTCCGACAGCGCCGCCGCGAACTCACGCGCGTAGAGCGCCGCCCGACTGAAGGTGTGCGGCTGGAAGACGGCGACAATCCGCCGCCCTGGATAGCGCGACCGCGCCGCCGCCAGTGTCGCCCGCACTTCCGTCGGATGGTGGGCATAATCGTCGATTACCGTCACGCCGGCGACCTCGCCAATCTCCTCGAACCGCCGCCCAACCCCCCGGTATGATGCGACTGTCTGTAGCGCCTTTCGCGGGTCAACACCGACTGCGGCGCAGGCGGCAACGGCCATCGCGGCGTTCCGCATATTGTGCGTGCCCGCGACGGCGAGTGCGGCGCCGCCGATCTCTTGTCCATGCCGTAACAGTCGCATCATTCCGTCCGCCGCAGCGATCACCTGCCACGCCGCCCCGTCGCTCATGCCAACGGTCTCGGCGACAATCGCATCGCCCGTTCGATCGGCAAGTGCCGCAGCAGCCTCGTCATCACCGTTCGTGATGAGCGTACCGCCGCTGCGAATCTGGCCTGCGAAAGTAGCGAATGCACGCATGTAGGTCAAAGCATCGGGAAAGATATCCGGGTGATCGTGCTCGATGTTCGTCACGACGGCGACATCGGGCGTCAGGCGCAGGAACGAGTAATCGTATTCGTCCGCCTCGACGACGGCGAGCGGCCCGGCGCCGTTCCGCGCGCTCGTACCGAGGTCGCGCACCTCCGCGCCGATGACGAAGAGCGGATCGTGCCCGAGCGTGCTGAGGATGTAGGCGACCATACCGCTCGTCGTGCTCTTGCCGTGCGTCCCCGCCACCGCGATGCAGCGGCGGGCATTGGCGAGCGCGCCGAGCAGCGCCGCCCGCTTGAGGACGGGGGTGCCCCGCGCGCGCGCCGCCGCGACTTCCGCATTGTCGTCGCGGATCGCCGCCGAGATGACGACAAGCGCGGCGTCGGCAATGTATGCCGCGTCGTGGCCGACCTGCACCGTCGCGCCGAGGCCGCGCAAGGTCGCGAGCGCGGGCGCATCGCTACGGTCGGACCCGGAGACACGGTAACTCTGCGCGATCAGGATGCGGGCGAGCCCGACCATGCCCGCGCCGCCGATGCCGACGAAATGGACCCTGCCGCCGGGCGGCGGGAGCGTGATCGCCGCCACGTCAACCATCGCCCGCCTCCGTTCGCGGCGGACTGCGCCGCACGCGCGCTTCCGGTTGACGGGCGGATCGCGAGATGTTTATCAGGACGCCGAGCGCGCCGAGCGTCACGACGAGCGACGAGCCGCCGTACGAGAAGAGCGGCAGCGGCACGCCCGTGAACGGAATCGCCGTCGTCACACCACCAATATTGATGACGGACTGGAAGACGATCCAGGTCGTAATCCCCGTCGCGACGATGGCGCCGAAGCGGTCGGGCGCGTGCATCGCCGTCCGGTAGCCGCGCACCGCCAAGGTGGCGAAGAGCCCGATCACCACCGCGCAACCGACCAGGCCGAGTTCCTCGCCGACGACCGCGAAGATCGCGTCCGTGTGCGCGGCGGGGAGCCAACTGAACTTCTGCCGCGAGGCGCCCAGACCGAGGCCAAAGATGCCGCCGTCGCCGAGCGCGATGCGCGCCTGCCAGAGCTGCCAGCCTGCGTCGCGCAAATCGCGCTCGGGGTGGAGGAAGAGCAGCAGCCGCTCGCGGCGGTAGGGCGCGGTGAGGGCGAGCAAGGCGAAAACGCCGCCGCCGCTCATCAGGAAGAGGCCGAGTTGGCGGATATCCGCCCCCGCGATCAGGAAGACGCTGATGCCAATCACGGCGAGCACCGTCGCGGTGCCCAGGTCGGGTTCGAGCATGACAAGGAAGAGGATAAAGCCGAGGATGATGGCGAAGGGCGCAGCGCCGTTGAGGAAATGGCGAATCCGGCTCCCCTTGCGGTCCAGCAAATCGGCCATGTAGAGAATGAGAACGAACTTCATGAGCTCGCTCGGCTGCATCTGGATGGGCCCGATCTCGAACCAGCGCCGCGCGCCGAAGACGGTACGGCCCAGCGGCAGCACCGCCAGCAGCAGCAAGGCCGTCCCCGCCATCGCCGGCACCGAGAAGCGCCGCCAGAAGTGGTAATCGACGCGCGACGTGACCAGCAATGCCGCCACGCCGACGGTGAGGAACATCAAGTGACGGCGGAGGAAGTAGAGGCCGTCGCCGACATCGCGGATGCCCACCGCGTACGAGGCGCTGAAGAGTACGAGCGTGCCGAGCGAGGCGAGGACGATCAGCGTCCCGACGAGCACCGTATCGACGTGCCCGGACGACACGGCTGCTCCGGCGGTTGCCGCCCGCTGCTTGCCCGGCAACGTGATCCGCTCGACGGCCATCAGATTCCCCTCCCCGCGCGCAGCCGCTCCACCGCCGCGCGGAACTGGTCGCCCCGGTCGAACTCATTTTCGAAGACGCCGAACGACGCCGCGCCGGGCGAGAGCAACACGGTATCGCCGGGCGTGGCGAGCTCGACCGCCGCGCGCATCGCCTCATCCATCGCGCGCACCGGGCCGACGACCGGCCCCGCGAAGCCGCGATCGGCAAGCATCGCCGCGAGTGGGGTTGGCACGCGCCCGTCGAAGAGGACAATCGCCTTCGCGATCAGCATCGCGTCCGCCAATGCCGCGAAGTCGAGCCCCTTGTCGGAGCCGCCCGCCAGCAGGATGACCGGGCCCGGCGTCGTCGCCAGGGCCGCGATTGCGGCCGCCGGGGCCGTTGCCGCTGTGTCGTTGATGTAGCGTACGCTGTCAATCACGCCCAGGTCCTCGTAGCGATGCGGCGCGCCGCGGAAGGTGCGCAGGCCCTCGCGAACGGCGTCCACCGGCGCGCCACAGGCGAGCGCCGCCGCCGCGACCGCGCAGGCGTTGATGCGATTGTGCGCGCCCGGCAGCGCGAGATCGGCGCCGCGCCCGAGCGGATAGGAGTGATTGCCGCCGCTCCACAAGAGCGTGTCCGCATCGGCAATCCACCACGAGCCGCGCGGGTAGCCGCCGACGGGCGGTAACGCGCCGAAGGGCATGACTGCCGCACGGCTGCTTTCGATGTGCTGCGCGATGAAGGCAAGGCCGGGGTCATCCTCCGCGCCCGGAAACTGCCACGCCGGGACGATCACGGTATCCCCTTTCGTCTGATGCGCGGCAATCGCCCACTTCGCCTCGCCGTACGCTTCCAACGTCGGGTAGCGGTCGAGGTGGTCGCCGGACAGGTTCGTGAAGACGGCGATATGGGGGCTCAGTCCGCGCTCGCCGGTCGCTTCGAGTTGGAATGACGAGAGTTCGAGCACGACGGGCGTCTCCGGCCCGATCTGCGGCAGGGCATCGAGCGCGGAGATACCCATATTGCCGGCAATCACCGTCTCCGGCTTCCATTGCCTGAGCACATGGCCGATCCAGAGCGCCGTCGTCGTCTTCCCCTTCGTGCCCGTCACACCGATCACCAGCGCGGGGCAGGCGGCGAGGAAGAGCGTCATCTCCATCTCGATGGGGATACCCGCCGCACGCGCATCGCGCAGCAGCGGTGCATCCGACGGCACGGCGGGGTTGCGGACGATGAGATCGTAGTCCCGGACAGCGATGCCCTCATGACCGCCGAGGAGGTAGCGGACTCCCAGGCCATCGAGCGACTGCATCGGCATGGCGAGCGCCGCCGCATCCCGGCGGTCTGTCACCGTCACATCCGCGCCTGCCCGCACGAGGTAGCGCACGACGCCCGTGCCACCGTCGTGCTGGCCCAAGCCGATCAGGAGAGCGCGCTTGCCGCTTAAGGTTGCCGGTTGTCGTTGCCCCGTCATGTGCCTGTCCCTACGAGAGCGCGAGGGCGATGCCGAGCATTCCCGCCGCGATGCCGACGAGCCAGAAACGCATCTGCACCTGCGTCTCCGACCAGCCGATCAGTTGGAAATGGTGATGCAGCGGCGCCATCCGAAAGACGCGCTTGCCGCCCGATAGTTTGAAGTAGCCCACCTGAATAAACACCGAGAGCGTCACGGCGACGAAGACGAAACCGACGACGGGCAGGATCAGCCACTGGCCGGTCTGGAACGCCGCTACCGCCAGTCCCGCGCCGATTGCCAGTGACCCGGTATCCCCCATGAAGACCTGCGCCGGGTGGGCGTTGTACCAGAGGAAGCCGATCAGCGCGCCGACCATCGTGAAGCAGAAGGCGACGACCTGGAGCTGCCCCTGGAGGTACGCGATCACGCCGTAGGCGATGTAGGCAATCGCGGCCAGCCCGCCGAGCAGCGAGTCCAGACCGTCGGTCAGATTCGTCGCGTGGGCGGTGCCCATAATCGCAAAGAGGGCGATGAAGAAGTACGGGATGCCGACCTCGTACTTGCCGACGAAGGGGATATAGATGGTGTGCAGGCCGAGCGGGCCATAGAGCACCCACGCCGCAATCGCCGCGAAGAGGAAGAGCCAGGCGAATTTGAAGCGCGCCGTCAGGCCGCTGCGCGTGCCGCCGACGAGATTGAGCATGTCGTCCACCGCGCCGAGCACGGCGCAGGCGAGCACCACACCGAGAGGCAGCAGCATTGACAACCGTCCGGCGAGGTTGAAGATGGCGGTGAGCAGGACGACGCTCGTCGTGATCATGATGCCGCCCATCGTCGGCGTGCCCATCTTGACGAGGTGGCTCTCCGGCCCTTCGAGGCGGATTTGCTTGCCGATCTTGTGCCGTTTGAGTGCTGCGAGGATGGGCCGGCCGATAATGATGGTGAGCACGAAGGCGACCGAGCCGAGCGCGAGAGACGCGGCGAGGTTCGCGCGCGGCTGCGCGGGCAGGATGCCGCTGTTCAGCGCCAACACTATGTGCAGCGATCCACCGCTCATGACGACTGCCCGTCCGGTGCGCCGATGGCGCTCGCCGTCTCTGTGGACTTCGCCTCCATACCCGGCGTGGGCGCGGCGCGCAGGGCGTCCACCAATTCCTCCATGTGCATCCCGCGCGATCCTTTGATGAGCACGACATCGCCGGGGCGCAAGTCCGCCCGCAGCATCTCGGCGAGCGTCAGTTTGTCCTCCGCCGGTATCGCGATCACCGCGTCGCGACCCAGGCCCGCCATCACTGCGGCTTCCGCAGTTGCGCGGGCGCGGCTGCCGACGGTATAGAGCCGATCCACCACTTCCGCCGCCCGCTGACCGACCAGAGTGTGGCCCTCCGCCTCATAGACCCCGAGTTCCAGCATATCGGCGAGCACGGCGATCCGGCGCGGCGCATCGAGCTCTGCGAGCAAGTTGAAGGCCGCCAATGTGGATTGCGGGCTGCTGTTGTACGTGTCGTCGATCAGCGTCGCACCGTTCGGGCCCGGCACCGTGTAGAGGCGCAGTTGCGTCTGCTCGCCTTGCAACCCCTTCAAAATCTCGTCCAGCGCCAGGCCGCAGGTACGGGCAACCGCCGTCGCAGCGAGCGCGGTATGGACGCTGTGCCGCCCGAGCAGCGGCACCTTGACGCGCACCGGGCGCTGACCGGGCAACATCAGCCGGAAGGCGATCCCGGAGAGCCCTTCGCTCTCGACATCGGAGGCGCGCACATCGTTCTCCGCTCCCAGCCCGTAGGTGGTGATGCGCGCCGATGTGCGGGCGCGCATGCCGCGTACATGTTCGTCGTCACCATTGAGGATCGCGTCGCCATCGCGCGGTAACCCGGCGACGAGGTCGCCCTTGTTCGCGATCAGCGCTTCTTGCGAGCCAAGCCGCTCCGCATGGGAAACCCCGACGTTCGTGACGACGCCGATGGTGGGCCGCGCGATCTCGACCATTCTCGCGATGTCCCCCGCGTCGTAGAGGCCCATCTCGACCACCGCGACCTGCACATCCGGCGTCAGGCCGAGCAGCGCCAGCGGCAATCCGGTGACGGCATTCAGGTTGCCGGGGTTGCGCAGGACGCGGTAGCGCGTGGCGAGAACGGTCGCGATCAGCTCCTTCGTGCTCGTCTTGCCGACGCTGCCCGTCACGCCGACCAGCGGCACCGGATACAACGACCGCCACCACGAGGCGAGCGATTGCAAGGCGTGCAAGGTCTCGGGCACGGCGATCACTGGCAATGGCGGCGATTTCCCCGCGCTGATGAGGGAGGCGACCCACTCCTCGCGCACGATGGCGCACGACGCGCCCTGTGCCGCCGCCTGCGGGATGAAGGCGTGCCCGTCCGTCGTCGTGCCCGGCAGGGCGAAGAAGAGCGCTCCCGGCGTCACCTCCCGCGAGTCGATGACGACCGCGCGGAAGAGGAAGTCGGGCGGGATAGACGACCCCGACGCCAACTGCCCGCCGGTCCCGGTGAGGACATCGTGCAGGCGGATCATGGCTTCCCCTGCGTCGTCGGCGGGACGCCCGCGTAGCGCAAGAGCTGGCCCGCGAGCCTGCCGAGCACCGGCGCGGCCACATCGCCGCCGAGCGAGTTCTTCTTCGGCTGGTCGATCTTGATCAGCACCGTGAAGAGTGGTTTGTCGGCGGGGAAGAGTGAGACGATGGACGCGATAGTCTTGTCCTCCACGTATTTGCCCGTCTTCGGGTCGGGGATCTGCGCCGTCCCGGTCTTCGCCGCGATGGCATAGCCCGGCAGATTGATCTTAGCCGCCAGCGCGTTGTGCGTCGCCTCGGTCATCATCTGCCGCACCGTCGCCGCGACATCCGGCCGGATCACCTGGCGCACCACCTGGGGCTGGCGATCCTGCACCAGATCGCCGTGCCGCTCGACGCGCGCGACGACGTACGGCGTGTAGAGTGTACCGCCATTGGCAATAGCCGACACGGCGGTCACCATCTGGAGTGGGGTGACGGTCAGCCCCTGCCCGAACGAATTGGTGTCGAGGTCAATCGGGTTCCAGATCGTCGTCGGGTTATCGGGCCAGCGGACGATGCCGATCTCCTCGCCGTCGAGGTCGACGCCCGTCTGCTGCCCCATGCCGAACTGGCGGAGCATCCCATAGAAGTTGTCCTTCCCCGTCCGGCCGGCGATGTACGATGCCCCGACGTTCGATGAGCGCTCCAATACCTGCTCCATCGTCTCCGGGCCCCACGCCGTATGGTTCAAGTTGTAGATCGTGTCGGTTTGCACCTTCAGGAAGCCGTTATCGACGAGCGAGGACTGCGCCGTGATGCCGCCCGTCTGCAACCCTGCCGCCATCGTGATCACCTTGAAGGTGCTGCCCGGTTCGTAGGTCGCGCCGACGGCGGGATTGAGATAGGCCTGCGGGTCGGCAGCGCCATACGCATTCGGGTCGTAGGTCGGGTTGGATGCCGAGGCGAGGATCGCGCCGCTGTTCGGGTCCATGACGAGGATCGTGCCGCCCGTCGCGCCTTGCTCGGCGATCGAGCGCGCCAGTTCATCCTCCGCCATTCGCTGAATCGATGCGTCAATCGTCAGCACGAGGTCCGCGCCCTCGACGGGCGGGCGGTATTCCTGCTGCCCGAAGGCGAGTGGCTGCCGCGCCGCATCCGTCTCCGCGACGAGCACGCCCGGCTCGCCACCGACGAGGGCATTGTATCGCCCTTCCAGCCCGTAGACGCCCGCGCCGTCCGCGTTCGTGAAGCCGAGGAGCGGTGAGAGGAACTGCCCGTTCGGGTAGGCGCGCTTCGGCACCTCCTGATAGACGAGGCCGGGCAACTCACGCTTCTTAATCGTGCCGATCGTCCCGTCATCGACCTGCCGCGCGACGAGCGACCATTCGACATTCTTCGCGTTGATCCGCTCGTAGAGCGTGTCGAGCGGAATATTCAGGATCGCCGACAATTCCTGCGCGACATGGACGCGGTCGCGATCGGTCAGCGTCTTCGGGGTCACATAGATGTCCGTCGAGGGGATGTCCGTCGCCAGCACGAGGCCACCACGGTCGCGGATGAGCCCACGGCGCGGCAGGATCGTCTGCTCCGTGATGCGGAAATCGCGCCCCTGCGACTGCAATCGCTCGCTGCCGACGATCTGGAAGGAGACGAGCCGCCAGCCGATGGCGCTCGTCACGAGGGTGAAGACGCAAAAGAGCGAGATGATCCGCCACCCGGAGATGACTCCGCTTTTCATGGTTGTGCTCCCGGCGTTGCGGCCACGGTGGGCGCGCGATTGTCGGCGCTCGCGCGGCCCATTAAGGCATTCTGGATGCGACGGATGATGCCGGGTGAGGGCGGCGGCGCGGGAGTGGCCGTCGGCGCCGCCTCGGTCACGTCGGGGAGGGTGGCGTAGACGATGCCGGACGCCGATGGCGCGCGCAGCCCTTGACCGCCCGCCGTCGTGTCCGCGCGGCTGAGCGTCTGGAATCCCGCCACCTGCGCGGCGAGGCGGGCGTTCGCGTCTTGCATCAATGCCGTCTCGTGTTCGAGCGTCGCGCGCTCGTTCGCGAGCGAGGCGACCCGGCTCGTTTGCAGGAGGTAGACGAGCGCCAGCATGCCCACGCAGAGCGTGACGAGCAGCCAGGCGACAATGCGCCGCACCGCCTCCGTGCGTGCGCGGGAGAGGAAGTGCTGCGCCGTGGCAGCCAGGCGCGTGCCGAGCGGTTCGGGAACCTCGTTGTCAACCGGCACGGCCATGGGCACCGGCAGCCGCGTGACGGTCGAACGGGGGCGGGCGGGGAAGAGCATCAGGCGCCCCCTTCCGGTGCGCGCTTCTCGGCGACGCGCAGCCGCGCGCTGCGGGCGCGCGGGTTCGTGGCGATCTC
>JBPCMC010000022.1:0-3079 GCA_051002645.1 Thermomicrobiales bacterium | reverse complement strand
GCGCTCCGCGACGCCGGGGATGTCGCTGGCGAGGCCGATCTCGACGGCGATGCCGGCGTCGAACTGCTCCCGCGCGGCGATCCCGAACGCGCCGATCAGCCCGATCTCCTCCTGGATCGTGCAGGCGAGGGTCAATTCGCAGCCGAGTTCTTCCGCCGGTACGCGGCGCAGCACCTCGGTGATGACGGCGAGCGGCACGCGGTCATCGAGCGCCTTGCCGACGACGTGTGGGCCGAACTGCTCAGTCGTCGCGTCCCAGATGACGCGGGTGCCGGGCGTCACGCCGCGCGCCAGCAGTTCGTCGCGCGTGTGGCCGGTGTCCACCCAGAAGTCGTTCCACGTCAGTTCCTTCGGCTCGTCGAGGGCGAAACTGGCGAGATGGCCGGTCGTGGAAGCAATCACGCCGGGCAGCGGGCCGGAGCGGGCGAGCACCCGCACGCGCTGCCCGACGGTGAACCAGTTGCGCACGCTCGTCGTCCGTCCCCACGCCTGCCCGTTCGCCAGCCAGAGGAAGCCGCCCGGATCGATGGCGCGGACGAGGTAGCAGAGTTCGTCCGCGTGCGCGGCGAGCAGCACCTTCTTCCCCGTGCCGCCCGCGCGGGCGAGCACATTGCCCGTCCGTGTCCGCTCGGTCCGCGCGCCCGCCTCTTGCCAGACCCGCTCGATGTGGTCGAGAACGATTCCCTCCTGTCCCACCGGTCCGGCCAATCCCGTCAGTTCCTTAATCAGCGCGAACACGGCGTCCTCCCTGCATTTTGGATGAGAGCCCACCCCTGCCCCCTCCCCATAGAGGAGGGGAACTCATATCGGGCGCACAGGTGTATTAGACAAGCCCCGACGCAACATATGAACTCCCCTCCCCTATGGGGAGGGGCTGGGGGTGGGCAAATCCCTACCCGTTCGACAGGTCGATTACCGAGCGCAAGGTTTCGCCGCGCTCCATCGCGTGGAAGGCTTCTTCGGTATCCTCCAGCCGGATCATCTGCGTGACGACCTCATCGAGCTTCAGTTGGCCCTGCTGATACCAGGCCGCCAGCAGCGGAAAGTCCCGCGTCGGCAGGCAGTTGCCGTACCACGAGACGACGGTGCTGCCGCCGACATCGAAGAAGCGCTGCATGTCGAGGTTCAACGTCGGGCCGGGGCCGGGCACGCCGATGAAGACGCAGGTGCCCGCCAAATCGCGGCAGAAGAGCGCCTGCTCCAGCGTCTCGGGTCGCCCGACCGCCTCGAACGAATAATCGACGCCATTGCCCCCCGTCAGTTCCTTGATCCGCGCGACCGCGTCGCCCTCCCGCGCATTGACGGTGTGCGTCGCGCCGAACTGCTTCGCCCATTCCAGTTTCTTCGGATCGATGTCCACGGCGATGATCGTCGTCGCGCCCGCCAGCCGCGCCCCCTGGATGACACTGTCTCCGACGCCACCGCAGCCGAAGACCGCCGCGCTCGTGCCGGGGCGCACACCCGCCGAATACAACGCCGCGCCGACGCCTGTCATCACCCCGCAGCCGATCAGCGACATCTGGACGTCCGGCAGATTTTTGTCGATGACGATCGCCTGCGCCGCGTGAACGACGGTATGCGTGCAGAAAGTGCCGATGCCGAGCACCGGATTGAGCGTCTGGCCGTCCTTGTCGTGCATCCGCTTCTCGGCGTTCAGGCTGTTGGCGCAGTAGTTCGGCTGGCCGCGCAGGCAGAAGCGGCATTTGCCGCACGGCGCGCGCCAGGCGAGGATGACGTGGTCGCCCACCTGCGGCTTCTCGACGCCCGGCCCGACCTTCTCGATGATCCCGGCCCCCTCGTGACCGAGCAGGAAGGGGAAGCCGCTCGTGCCGTAGGTGCCCATCTTGACGCCGAGATCGGTATGGCAGACGCCGGAGGCGAGGATGCGCACCAGCACCTCGTTCGGCCCCGGATCGTCAATCAGGAACTCCTCCACCTCGGCGGCGGCCCCCGGCGTCCGTGCGATCACTCCCCGTGCGGTCAGTGCCATGGCTACATCTCCTTCTCGTATCAATCTCGTGCTGTCCAGAACGCCCGCATCCTGCCATGTGGGGCTGGATGCGTCAAGGAAGGTTCAGGGTTCGGAGGTTCGATGTTCGAGGAGCATCTTCTCCGAACTTCGAACCTCGAACTCCGAACCTCGAACCTCGAACTTCATACTCCCATTTACGAAGATTTTTACAAGTGAAACATCCGTGGCATGAAACGTGTTCTTAATGGTGTATCCCCAAATGGGGGACGCGGCATCGTTCGAATGGACCAGCGGATACCCTTCAAACGCCCGTCGTGCGGGATCGGGAAATCGGGCATACTGAGAGTGTTATCGAGATAGGCCGGACGACACGGAGTAGACGAGAGCGAGAGAAAGGAGCGGCGGGATGAGCGATAGCACCTTCTACAGCCACCTCGCCATCGCTGTCGTCGTCCTCTTCGCCGCGTTTGGCCTCCCGCTGCCGGTCGCCGGGATGCTCACCGCCGCCGGTGTCCTCGCCGCCCACGGGCAGATGAATATCGGCGCCCTCATCGTCATCGCGGCGGCCTGTGCGATCCTCGGCGACGCGCTCGGCTACGTGGCCGGGCGGCTCGGTGTCCGCTGGTTCGCCCGGCGTGGGACGGCCCGCGATACGCGCGTCACCGCCTCGATGCGCCGACTGCAAAAGGTCGTCAACCGCCTGCTCGCGTGGAAGTCCGTCCGGCAAGCGACGGGCTGGTCCAACGCGGTGCTCGACCGGCGCGGCAGCATGGGTATCCTCATCCTGCTCAGCCGCACGGTGCTCGCCGCCTTCGGCCCGGTCGTCAATATCGTCAGCGGCGCGCGGCGCTACTCGATTGGCCGCTTCCTCCTCTACGACGCAATCGGCGAAATCCTCTGGGCCGCCACCTACGTCGGCTTCGGCTACCTCGCCGGCGAGCAGGGCGAGGACGCAATGAGTATTCTCACCAATCCTTATGTAATCACCGCGACGGTGGCGCTTACCGTCATTCCGATGATTATCACCGCACGGATCACACCGCAGGCAGAGCCGGTTCACATCGACAGTTTCGGCGACTAGCGCGTTCCGCGTGATGAGTCGAGTCT
>JBPCMC010000021.1:0-7127 GCA_051002645.1 Thermomicrobiales bacterium | reverse complement strand
GTGAATGGCATCATCGAAGCCCACATCGGTAGTCTTGAATGTCAGTATGATCCGCAAAAGCTGACGAGCTTCACGCGGGATGGCGCTCCACTTCGCACCCTCGGACGGCGCGTGGACGGCTGCTTCTCCCACATCGTCAACCCCGTTGCCCTGTGGGAAATCAAGGAGTACTACTACACGACGACCTTCGGCAGTCGAATCGCGGATGGTGTCTACGAAAGCCTGCTGGACGGAATGGAACTTGAGGAATTGCGCGAGCACGAAGGGATCGACACGCAGCATCTGCTGGTCGTTGATGCCTATGATACATGGTGGAGTTCCGGTGGCCGACCGTATCTCTGTCGCATTATCGACATGCTCCACATGGGATACCTCGATGAGGCGTTATTCGGATACGAAACGGTCGAGCGCCTTCCCGAGCTCGCCCGAGAGTGGGTGGAAATGTACTATGCGCGGGAAGCACGACCGATCAGATGATCTCCGCCCAGACGCGTATTCGCGATGCCGCTGCGTCGCGGCCAATCATCGACGGCACGAGGCGTATGGTATACTTCGTGCTGCGAAGGACGAAGCGAGTATCAGGCAGGCAGATGGCCCACATCTTGCGATGTTACCCCAGTTACTTTCTCGTGGGGCATCTCGTTACGCGGTATTTCAAGCGACCGGGTGGTAAACAGGGATCATGCACGTCGTCTCGCGCGCCTATCAGTATGCCGGCAACCACCGCGACGAACTGATCGCGGCGTTGCAGCGCCATCTATTGCTCGTCGGTATCGCGCTCGGCATCGGCATCGCCGTCTGCGTGCCGCTCGGCGTCGTCACGTCGCGCTCGCGCGTCGCGTCCGCGACGATCATCAACGGCTTCAACGCGCTGCGCGTCATCCCCAGTCTCGCCATTCTCTTCCTCGCGCTGCCGTATTTCGGCCTCACGCTCAAAGCCGCCGTCCTCGCGTTGACGGTCCTCGCTCTGCCGCCCATCCTCATCAATACCGATGCCGCCTTCCGCAATATCGACCCGGCCATCCGCGAGGCGGCGTACGGGATGGGCATGGCGCGGCGGGAGGTCCTGCGGCGCGTCGAGTTCCCGCTGGCGATGCCGGTGATTATCGCCGGCATCCGCACCGCCGCCGTCGAGGTGATCGCGAGTGCGACGCTCGCCGCCTTCATCGGCGCGGGTGGGCTGGGCATCTACATCACGCGCGGCTTCGCGCTTTACGACAATGCCGTTCTCCTCGTTGGGGCGATACCCGTCGCGCTGCTCGCGCTCATCGCCGAGATTGGAATGAGCGGGTTGCAGCGCGCGTTACAACCGCCGACCCATTGAATGCGCCGATGTGCGCACGGTGAATCAGGAGGTCTCGTTTATGATTGGCACGACGGACACGGACGCACGGCGGCTCTCGCGCCGCGCGATGTTGAGCGGTTTTGCGGCAGCAGCAGGCGCGGCCTTGCTCGCGGCCTGTGGTGGTAGCGCGACCGCGACGCCGAAGACCGCAGCCGCGACCACGGCAGCCGGCGCCGCTACGACGGCGAGCGGTCAGGCCGGTGGTGCGACGACCGCCCCGTCCACCGGGGCGAGTAGCGCCGCTGTCGCGACGACGGGGACCGGCGGCACCACAGCGGGGAGCACCACGGCTCCGTCCAGTACGACCGCTGCGAGTAGCGCGACGACCAGTAGCACGACGACCGCTGCGGGTTCCGCAACAACGGGGACGCGACCGGCCGGTTCGACGACTGCGGGGACAACGACGGGGACAACCGCCGCCAGTTCCGCCGTCTCCAGCACAGCGGGCAAGTTCTCCGGCACGATCAACGTCGGCTCCAAGGACTTCACCGAGGAGTTCATCGTCGGCAATATGTACGCCTTGCTCATTGAGGCGGCGGGCGGCAAGGTGAACCGCAAGCTCAACCTCGGCGGCACGCCGGTCTGTCAGGCGGCAATGGAGAAGGGCGATCTCGACCTTTACCCGGAGTACACCGGCACGGGCCTGCTGACCGTCCTCAAGCTCCCCTCGAATACTGACGCGAAGATGGTCTACGACCAGGTCGCCAAGGGGTACAAGGACAAGTACAACTTCGTCTGGCTCGATCCCGCGCCGATGAACGACACGCAGGCGCTGGCGATGACGAGCGCCGGGTCGCAGAAGTTCGGCGTCACGAAGATTTCCGACATCGTCGCCAAGGCGGACCAACTGACGATGATCGGGCCGCCGGAGTTCGAGCAGCGCGAGGACGGCCTGCCGGGCATCATGAAGGCGTACGGCAACTTTAAACTGAAGCAGTACATTGGCGTCGATCCTGCCCTGAAGTACAAGGGCCTGATTGCCGGGCAGGCGGATATCGCCGTCGCCTTCAGCACCGACGGCGATATTGCCGTCAATAAACTCGTCGTCTTGCAGGACGACAAGAAGCTCTTCCCGATCTATCAGATCACCCCGGTCGTCACGCAGAAGGCGCTCGACGCCAGCCCCGGCATCCGGGACGCGCTGAACAAGGTTGCCCCGATGCTGACGGATACCGTGATGTCCACGCTGAACTACGAGGTGGATGGCAAGAAGCGCGAACCCGCCGATGTCGCCAAGGAGTTCCTGACCAATCAGGGGCTGCTGAAGAAGTAAGGGGAGGGGAACCTCACCCCCCGCCCCCTCTCACCTGCCCAGAGGGCACCCGCGATGGAGAGGGGGAGCAAATGCGGGGAAATGCGTCGTTTCTGGTAGGCCACGGCACTCAACATGAGTCACCCCTCTCCATCACAATGGAGAGGGGCGGGGGTGAGGTTGTATCGTGCAGGCGATCCGGTTCGAGCATGTATCCAAGCAGTTCCCCGGCGCGGCGCGCGCGGCGGTGGACGATTGCAGTCTCGAAGTGGAGGCGGGGTCGTTCGTCTGCCTCGTCGGGCCGTCCGGCTGCGGCAAGACGACGCTGCTGAAGATGGTCAATCGCCTCTATGAGCCGACGGGCGGCACAATTTTCGTCGAGGGGACGGAGATTCGCCAGCTGCCGGTGACGAAACTGCGGCGGCAGATCGGTTACGTCATCCAGCAGGTCGGCTTGTTCCCGCATATGACGGTGGCGAAGAATATCGCTGTCGTGCCGCAACTACTCGGCTGGGGGCGCGAGAAGATCGCCGCCCGCACGGACGAACTGCTGACGCTGATCGGCCTGCCGCCGGAGGAGTACCGTGCCCGTTACCCCGCGCAACTCTCCGGCGGCCAGCAGCAGCGCGTCGGGCTCGCCCGCGCCCTCGCGGCGGACCCGGCGCTGATGCTGATGGACGAGCCGTTCGGCGCCATCGACGCGATCACCCGCACCGGATTGCAGGACGAGATGGCCCGCCTGCAACAGACGCTCAAGAAGACGATCCTCTTCGTCACGCACGATGTCGAGGAGGCATTGCGGCTCGGCGACATGATCGTCGTAATGCGGGATGGCCGGATCGTCCAGCACGGCACGCCGCTCAGCGTGCTCACCCAGCCCGCCGACCCGTTCGTCCATGATTTGCTTGGCGCGGACGACATGGTGCGCCAGTTGGGCTTACTCCGCGTCGAGGAGACGATGGAGGCGATAACGGATGGCGTGCGCCGCGCCGATGGCCCGACGATTGGGCGGCACGACGACCTCCGCCACGCCCTCTCGCTCCTGCTCCGCACCGCCGCGACGACGCTTACGGTGATGGATGGCGAGCGGGCGGTCGGCACGCTGACGCTCGAACAGATTCATCGCGCCGTGCTCACCGGGGAGACCGATGAAGTACATCGTCGATAACCCGGATATCGTCCGGGATTTGCTCGTGCGCCATGTGCAGATCACGGCGATTACGCTCGCGATTGCCCTGGCGATTGCCCTGCCGTTGGGGTTGATCGTCAACCGCTATCGCTGGCTGGCGGTGCCCATCGTCGGGACGCTCGGCATCCTCTACACGATCCCCAGCCTCGCGCTGATTATCCTGCTCATCCCCGCCTTCGGGTTGGGGTCAAAGCCGGTGATTATCGCCCTGATCATCTACGCACAGATCATCCTCGTGCGGAACATCCTCGTCGGTCTGCAATCGGTCTCGCCCGCCATGCTCGAGGCGGCGCGCGGTATGGGCATGGATTCCTGGCAGATGTGGTGGCGTGTCCAGTTCCCGCTCGCCCTGCCGATCATGCTCGCGGGGCTGCGCATCGCGGCGGTCGTCGTCATCGGCATCGCGACTATTGGCGCGAAGTTCGGCGCGGGTGGCCTCGGCAGGCTGCTCTTCGATGGCATCTCCGGCGATCGCTACGACAAGATCTGGGCGGGCGCGATAGCGGTATCCGCCCTCGCCTTCGCCGTCAACGGGCTGCTCCTGCTGCTCGAACGCTCCGTGGACTCGGCCCGTCGCGCGCGTTCGCCCCGCCGCCAGCGCGCCGCCCGCGCGTTGCAAGAAGGCGCACAGCCGATTCCGGGATGAAATCGCCCCATCAGACGTTGTGTACTACTATCCGGCGCGATGGCCGGTCTATTTCGGATGGAACGGAAGGCTGGAGAAGTACGATGCAGATTGACACCACGACCGATTACGGCAAGCGGGTCGAGCGGCGGCTGCGCGAGGAGACGATTGTCTGGCTGACGACCGTCCGGTCCGATGGGACGCCGCAGCCCACCCCGGTCTGGTTCCTCTGGGACGGCGCGAGCGTGCTGATGTATAGCCGCCCCAACCAGCAGAAGGAGCGGAACATCACGCGCAACCCGAAGGTCTCGCTCAACTTCGATGGCGACGGCCACGGCGGGAACATCATCATCATCACTGGCGAGGCGCACGTTGTTGCGGACGCGCCGCCTGCCACGGAAGTGCCGGAGTACGTCGCGAAGTACGCCGAGCCGATTAAGCGCATCGGCATGGACGACGCAACCTTCGCGCAGACGTATTCCGTCGCCATCCGCATCACCCCGACGGACGTGCGCGGGCACTGATTCGCCCGCCCCTCCCCGAAGCGGAGAGGGGAGCAGATTCCCCCTTCCCGCCTCGGGAAGAGGGTTGGGGGGTTAGGCAAGACTGTTGATCCGAGAATACATTCACCCTGCCGTGTCCGCCCATTCACTTGCCGCGCCCGTCGTTTTTCGTGATGATGCGTCTCGCACGCCCGCGCATCAGTCGCGCGAGGCGCCGGATGCGACACTGAGGGTCGACAGGAGGACGCACCGATGGCGGACAAGAACGAGCCGGGCGCGCAGCGACGCAACGCCCGCCAGCGGACGGCGATGCGCGCCGAGCAGGAGCGTCAGCGGCGGCGCAAGCGTTCCCTGCTGATCACCGGGACGATTGTCGTTGCCGCCCTGATCCTCACTCTGGTCGGCGTGGTGGCCTTCCAGCACGTTCACAGCACATCCCAGACGCAGAGTGTGGCCGCTGCCGATCTCCCGGTCGATGGTGTCCAGTGCCTCGGTAGCGAATCATTGGCCTACCACATCCACGCGCACCTTTCGCTCTATCAGGACGGCAAGCCGGTAATCCTCCCGGCATACATCGGCATCCCCGCCGCCTCGAATATCCCGGGCGGTTCCTGCTTCTACTGGTTGCACGTCCACGATACGACCGGGGTGGTGCATGTCGAAAGCCCCACGACGCAGAACTACACCCTCGGGCAGTTCCTCGATGTCTGGCAGCGCACCGCGCAACTCGACGCGCAAGGGGGAGCGGTGAGCCCGGTGAGCGATGCATTCGTCCGCGCCCTGCGCGCGGCGAGCCCCGGCGATGTCCACGTCTACGTGGGCGATCAGGCCGTCACTGACTACGCGAGCATCGCGCTCACACCGCACGAGCTCATCACCATCGAGATCGGCGCGCCTATCCAGCCGCCCCTGACGAATTATCCCTTTCCTGCCGGGGAGTAGACAGTCGCTCCCTCGTATCAGGGGCGCACGACGGTCCCGTCCGCGCGCCGGTCCTCGGCGATGAATCGCGCGCGGCTGGCAAGGTGCGGATCGAGCAGGGCGGTCGCTTTCTCCTCGTCGATGTCGATGCCGAGCCCCGGTCGCGCGTTCGGGTAGAGATAGCCGCGTTCGAGCAACGGGTGGCCGGGGAAAATCACCAGTTCCTCGGGGCGGAAATGATTCTCCTCCTGGATGCCGAAGTTCCAACTCGCCAGGTCCAGGTGCATCGCGGCGGTCAGGTTCACCGGGTCGTTGTCGCCCCCCTCCTGCCACGCGGTCTGCACGCCGTACCACTCGCAGAGGTGGGCGAGCTTGCGCGCCGGGGTGATCCCGCCGACCTTCGAGACGCGGCAGCGCAGGTAGTCGATCAGGCGCTCCTGGATCAGCGGCAGCCATTCGTGGGGGTTGATGAACAACTCGCCCATCGCCTGCGGCGTCGTGCATTGCTGGCGGATGGCGCGGAAGTAGGCGACCTGCTCCGGGGGCAGAGCATCCTCGAGGAAATAGAGTCGGTACGGTTCCAGTAATTTGGCGAGGGTGACGGCGTTGTGGGGCCGCAAGTGCTCGTGGACATCGTGCGTGAGCTTGACCCCGAAGCCGAGGTGCTCGCGGAGATATGCGAACATGCCGGGGATCGCGTCGAGATACGCCTCGTCGTCGAAGATGCGCGGCTGCGGCCAGCCGTTCGTCGGCCCGCTCGCCGTCGCCGGATCGAGGAAGCCGCCGCCGCCATACTGCCCCAGCTGGCAGCGGATGACCGGCCAGCCCTCCTCCGCATAGCGCCGCACATCGGCGAGCAATTCCTCCAGCGTGTCGCCGCTGGCATGCGCGTAGCAGGGGACGGCGGCGCGACATTGGCCGCCGAGCAGTTGGTAGACCGGCATGCCGGCCTCTTTGCCCTTGATGTCCCAGAGGGCGACATCGACCGCCGCGAGCGCCGTATTCAGGATCGAATCGTGCCGCCAGTAGCCGCTCGTCAGCGCCGATTGCCAGATGTCCTCGATGCGGCTCGCGTCGCGCCCGATCAGCAGCGGCGCGAGCGATTGCTCGATAATCGCAACGACCGCCGGGCCGTGGTAATGGTCGCTCGCGGAGCCGATACCGTAGAGTCCGGGCTGATCGGTCAGTACCTTGACGATCGTCCACGTTCCGTCCGCGCGGGTGCGGATGCAACGAATAGCGGTAATTGTCGTCATCTATTTGAGCACATAGCCGAAGAGCGCGACGAGCAG
>JBPCMC010000020.1:0-11682 GCA_051002645.1 Thermomicrobiales bacterium | reverse complement strand
GTGCCCTCTTTGGCGATGTTCGCGTACTTCGCGTCCGTCAGCGCCTTGGTGAGGGCGTCAACATGCGCCTGCTCGAACGTGCCGAACATCTTGGCGAGATCCGACGCCTCGCCGGTCAGCTTGCCGCTGGCGTTGATCTGCTTGTACATGGAGTTCTCGAGGTGCTCGAGTCCGAGGGCGAAGTTGAGGATGTCGGGATCGGTCAAAGCGGCCTGCGCGAGCACTGTCTGCGCATATTGGAAGCCGAGGTTGAAGAGGCCGTTGCCGCCCATCGCGAGCGCGCCCGCCGCGCCTGCCGCGCCTGCTGCGCCTTTGAAGAGGGTCCGCCGATTGAACTCGGTCGTGACCAAGCGAAGATAACGTTCGTGCATGGTGTACTTCCTCCGTGAGTCCCGACGCGTTGTCAGGATGCCTGGCTGGTGTGCTCGTCGCGCGCCGAGCGGTTCCTACCCCACATACGCGGGGCGCCGGGGATCGGATCACACGGAAGAGAAGTACGGATTGGTAGCGCAGGCTTTCCAGCCTGCGTTCTATTCGCAGGCTTTCCAGCCTGCGCTACCGACGGGATGCCCGCGCCGCGCGAATCTGCGCCGCGTGGACGACGGCATGATCGGCGTAGATTTCCAGCCAGTTCTCGGCGGTATAGCGATCGGTATCGGTGTGCGTCCCTTCACGCGCCCACTCGGTGTCGGTCATCCGGTGGAGGATTTCGGCGGTGGAGCGGCGCGCGGCCTTGAACGCTTCCAACGAGGCGGTAATCGGGCGGTCGTAGTGGAGCCGCCGCGCGAACTCGGCCTCGTCGTAGCCGAGAATCGTCGGCCCCTCCGCCGCAACCAGCAGCCGCAACCAGATCGCGGAGGTCATCTCGCTATCCGCCAGATGATGCACGACCTCCCGCGCTGACCACTCGTTCGGCGCCGGGTGCGCATCCATCTCCGCGTCGGTGATCCCTTCCAGCGCGTTGACGATCATCTGATAGCCATCCTCATATTGCGCGATCAACTCCGCACGCCGGTTCAGGTCCATGAGAACGCTCCTTCTGTATGTTTTCGTTACGCGCCGCTTCTTCCCATATGAGTATTTGCTGCTGATGATTGACCGGCAAGAGCCAATCGCCCGATCAAAATCGCGGATTGGCGGAGATTAGCGAGGAATCGGGACGGAGCCGAGGACGCGACCGATGACGACTTCGGCGGTGATGCCGGCGAGTTCCGCCTCGGGCCGGACGATCAGGCGGTGGCGGAGCACCGGGGCGGCGAGCGCTTTGACATCGTCCGGCACGACGTAGGCGCGACCATCGAGGGCGGCGAGCGCCTTCGCCCCTTGCAAGAGGGCAATCGCGGCGCGCGGGCTGGCGCCGAGCAGCAAGTCTGGCACCTGGCGCGTCGTCCAGACAATCGCCTCGATATAGCCGATGATCGCCTCATCCACCGTGATCTCCTGCACGAGGCGGCGGCAGGCGAGGATGTGCGCCGGTTCCGTAACTGCGGCGAGGCCCGAGCGCTCCAGCGCGTGCGCGTCGAATCCGGCGTGGACACGGCGCAGCAGTTCCGTCTCCGCCGCGTACGGGGTGTAGGAGACGATCAGTTTGAAGAGAAAGCGGTCTAACTGCGCCTCCGGTAGCGGGTAGGTGCCCTCGAACTCGATCGGGTTCTGCGTGGCGATCACGGTGAAGAGCGACGAGAGCGGATACGGCTCGCCGTCGATCGTCACCTGCCGCTCCTCCATCGCTTCCAGCAGGGCGGATTGCGTCTTGGCCGGGGCGCGATTGATCTCGTCGCCGAGGAGGACATCGGTGAAGACGGGGCCGCGACGGAGGGTGAACTGACCGGATTGGAGATCGAAGACATTGGTGCCGGTGATGTCCGACGGCATGAGGTCCGGCGTGAATTGCACGCGCCGGAACGTCCCGCCGGCGAGCGTGGCGAGCGTCTTCGCCATCAGCGTCTTCGCCGTGCCGGGCACACCTTCGAGGAGCGTGTGCCCGCCGACGAGCAGCGCGACCGTCAGGAGGCGAAAGGTCTCCTCCTGCCCGACGAGCACGCGCGCCGCGCCGCGCGTCAGTTGTTCGGAGAGCGCCCGCACGGTCGCGCCCGGCGATGATTCCACTCCCGGCGGTGTGCCGGGCGGCGCGAGCGGGGTCGAAGCGGGCGGGGTGACGCTCACTGCACGATTTTCAGGTGCTTCGCCTCGAGCCACCCCATGCGGCGGTCTTTCAGGACCATCACGAAATCGCCGTCCCGCGTTTCGTCCGACTGGGAATATTTGGCGACGGTGAACTGCGTCCCCTGCGGGACGTGCCCAAAGACGTGATGATAGGGATACTCGCGGGTGGTGGTGACGTAATCGTTTATCTTGAAATAGATCATGCGGCCGTTCTCTCCCTCACAGCAGCCTCGCGGACCGGCTCATCAACTGCCCGTTTATACCACGGAGTGACCTGTGTCCGGTAGCCGGTCGTTGGAGCGAGGCGTGGATTGCGTACGCAAACCCGCCGAATGATGCGTTATGGTAAGTCCTTTGACTGGCGGATAACTGTCCCATTCCTACCGGCTCTCGGTCGCTGTGGCATTATCCCCCCTCTGCAATCTTCACCGAAACGTACGATTGCCACTACTGACTTTCTTAATTCTCACTGATGTGATACGATTGCAGCCAAGGAAAAGGGAGGTGGTCCGATGCAAATGTTAACCGCTGTTTCACCCGAGGAAGCCGCACTGCCGTTACGTGAACGGAAGAAGCGGAAGACGCGTCGCTTGATCATCAATACGGCGATCGAGCTTTTCTCAGCACGGGGATTTGATGCGGTGACGCTGGAGGATATCGCGGCGGTCTGCGATGTCTCCCGTGGGACCGTCTTCAATTACTTCCCGTACAAGGAACTGATGATCCTCGAGTTCATGGACGCCTACATGTCGGAGCGACTGGCGGCGATCCGCTCCCGGCTCGAGAGCGGCTTCGAGCTGACGGCGCTGCTCTGGGAGGCGCTCGATGTGCCGAAGAGCGCGGCCGTCCAGTGGCCGACCTTCCTTTGCATCACGGCGCGGGAGTTGCTGCACCACGAGCAGGATCGGGCGGACGCGGCGCAGCGCAGCCTCACCTATCTGCCGCTCGTGACGGAAATCCTCGCGGCGGGGCAGGCGGTCGGCACGATCCGCACCGAGAACAGCTCGGAAGGTCTGGCGCTCTACCTGACCGAGGCGAGCCTCGTCTCGATCGCGCGCAACTGCATGCGCTTGACCGGCGCGGACCTCGACGCCCTGATCTCGAACCGGCAGCAGGTCCTCATGCAAGGCATCCTCGCCCGATAAGTCGTCTTCTCGCCCTTCGCCCCATCTGTGGCCGCTAGCGCCGCGCGATGGGGCGAAGGGTATCTTCATCGCTGACGAGCAGGCGTGCGGTGAGCCACTTGACGGTGACGAGGATAGCGAATGAGACGCAGACGAGCACGGCGGACATCGCGAGCGCCGTGTCGAAGTGCGACGCCTGCTCCTCCTGGAAAATGGCGAGCGGGATCGTCTGCGTGATGCCCTGGCGATTCCCCGCGAAGAAGATCGTCGCCCCGAACTCGCCGAGCGCGCGCGACCACATCATCACCATGCCGCCGAGCAGCGACGGGAAGGCGAGCGGCAGGGTGATGCGCGTGAAGGTGTGCCACGCGGAACTGCCGAAGGTCGCCGCGACCATCTCCAACTCCCGATCCACCCCCGCGAAGCCCGCCTTCGCCGCCTTGATGTAGAAGGGCGCGGCGACGAAGCATTGCGACATGACGACCGCCGCCGTCGAGAAGGGCAGAGAAATGCCAAGCGCCTCCAACGGGCCGCCGACCAGCCCCCGCCGCCCGAAGGCGATCAGCAAGCCGAGGCCCGCCACGGCGGGCGGCAGCACCATCGGCAGGTCGATCAACGAATCGAGCACGCCATAGCCGGGGAACCGGTAGCGCGCGAGCAGGTAGGCAATCGGCGTGCCGAGTACGAGGGTAATGCCGAGCGCCAGCGCCGTGGTGACCAGACTGAGGCGCAGCGCGTCCCGTACGATGGCGAGGCGGAAGGCGGAGAAGAGCACGCCGTGCGGCAGCGACTTCCAGAAGATCGCGTAGAGCGGCAGGAGCAGCAGCAGCAGGAAGGCGAGCGAGCAGACGCCGAGAAAGACGACCTGCACCGATACGCCCCGCCGCCCGCGACGACGCCGACGGGGGAGCGGACGCTGCTCCCCCGGCTCAACAATTTCGGCGGGCTGTTCCAATACTCGCATCCGCTCGTTCCGGTAGCGCAGACCAAAGCCTGCGGGAGAGACGCAGGCTAGAAAGCCTGCGCTACCAATGGTCAGCCTGATTCTCTCACATCAGCTGGCTATTCGTCCGTCGCGACAATTACCTCGGTCGCTTTGACCATCGCGATGACCTCCTTGCCTTCGGCGAGGCCGAGGCTTTCGGCAGATTCGCGGGTAATCACCGCGCTCATCTGCTGGCCGTTACCGATGTCAATCGTCACGTCGGCCATCACGCCGCCGAGTTTGAGCGAGGTGACGGTACCCTTGAACTGATTGCGTGCGCTGGTCTTCATCGCAGTCTCCTTTCTCTACCAACTGCTATCGTGCATCATTGACATCCTCGATCACACCTATTGCGATTGACTATTCCTTCGTTTCAGCGGAACCGTTCGTCCGCGCGGGTCGTGTGGACATGCGCGGCGCGTGACGCGAACCAGCCCGTGCGCTCGGCGTCTCGGTGGTCGAAGGTCGGTACGTAGGGTTTGATGTCCAGGAGCGGCGTGCCGTCGAGCATGTCCACATCAGTGATCCGCAGTGTTGCCCCCTCGACACCGGTGAGACGAACAACCGAAAAGCCGATCGGATTCGGTCGCTTCGGTGACCGGGTCGCGAAGATGCCGTGCGTGGCCGTATCGAGATACGGCGTGACATCGAGCGCGAAGCCGGTCATGCGGTGGAGATGGTAGAGCAGGATCAGATGCGAGAATCCCTCCACATCCCGCAGTCCGGCGGCATACGCGGGCAGCAGGTCGATGCTGCCCGCCACACCGTCCGCGGCAACCGATTGCAGCGGCGTCCCCGCCATCTCGGTCCACGGCGTATGGATCACCCCAATCGGCGTGTAACAAATCTCGTCCATCGCTACTTGCCGGGGGCGAAGCCGTATTTCTGCATGATCGCCTGCCCGTCCGCCGAGAGCAGGTAATCGACAAACTTCTGGCCGAGCGCGGCCTGCTTCGCGCCCTTGACGACTGCCACGGGATAGGTCGCGATCACGTTCTGCGTGTCCGGGATGTCGATCAGCGTCAACTTGTCTTTGGATGCCTGCGCGTCCGTCGCATAGACGATGCCCGCGTCCGCCTCGCCGAGGATCACCTTCTGCACAATCGCCTTGACGTTGTCCTCTTGCGAGACGGTGTTCTTGTTCACATTCGCCTTGAAGTCCGCGCCGTAGTCCGGCAGTTTGCTGTAGTTATCGAGCACCTGCTGGGTATAGGCGCCGACCGGCACGCTCGCCTGCGCCGTATCAAACTTGGTGCCCGGCTTGGCGAGGTCTTTCGGTGTCATGATCCCCGCCCGGTTGTCCTTCGGCACGATGATGACCAGTTTGTTCTTGACGAAGATTTGCGGCGTCCCGGCAATCACGCCGCCCTTGGTCGCGTTGTCCATATTCGGCTGATCGGCGGAGGCGAAGACATCCGCCGGCGCGCCCTGCGTCAATTGGGTGACGAGCGCCTGCGACCCGGCGAAGTTGTACGTCACCGTGACGCCGGGATTCGCTTTCTCGAAGGTGGACTTGATTTCGGTGAAGGACTCGGTCAGCGATGCCGCCGCGAAGACGGTCAGTGTGCCGCTCGCTGCCGTGACGGTGCCGGTCGTCGCGGATGATGCCGCAGTCGTCGCGGCCGGGGCAGCCGTACGCGCTGCGGTTGGCGCTGCGGTTGACACCGGTGCGGCGGCGCTCAGCGCGGCGGTCGTCGCCTGGACGCTTGCCGCTGCGGTCGTTGGCGCGGCGGTCGGCGCGACAGTGGCCTGCACGCTCGCCGCCGCAGTTGTCGGCGCTTTCGTTGGTGCGGTCGTCGCGGATGGGGTGCTCGTCGCGCTGCTGCCGCCACAGGCGGCGAAGAGGATCGAAAGGAGCCAGAAAAGAGGTGCGCTACGACGCCATTGCTGAATCACGGTGGCCTCCCGCTGTGGTATGTCGCTCATGACCGTTGTACACTGGCCCTGGTACCGCACGGCAATCTACATCACGTTGATATAGGTTGCAATGATCTACTGTAATACGAGGTGTGCATCATGCCGCTCCGCTATGCGATTCTTTGGTGTCTCGCGCGCGGGATACGCCACGGGTACGATATCCGCCGCGCCCTCGCGGAGATGACGGACGGACTGTGGGATATCAATCCCGGCCATGTCTACCAGGCGTTCCGTGCCCTCGAACGGGACGGCCTCGTCACCCTGACGGAGATCGTCCCGCAGCACAATCTGCCGGATCGCAAGGAGTACGCGCTCACCCCGGCGGGCGAGGCCGCCCTCGCGCAGTGGATCGGCAAGCCCGTCCCGGCGGGACGCCCGACGAAGGACGAAGCATTACTGAAGCTCGTTTTTCTCGTCGAGCAGGATCAGCCGGACGCGCTCACCCGCTTCCTCGCCGCCCAGCGCCGCATCTACGAGCGGGACCGCGACCAACTGACCGCCCAAGTCGCCGCCCTGCCACCGGAGGACCGCTCCGGGCGGCTGATGGTTCACGCCGCCATTGAGGACGTGGAAGCGAACTTGCGCTGGCTCACCCACGCGCAAGACACCCTCACCGAGCCGACGGAAGCCGAATGAACCGCAGAGACGCAGAGGACACAGAGAGGGAAGAAAAAAGAATGTGAATACGTTCTCAATCATCTTCTTGTATTTCTCTGCGACCTCTGCGTCTCTGCGGTTCATTCGGCTTCGATTTTTTCGCTGATGGAGGCTAGTCCTCATGGCATCGTCGTTGCCGAAGCCGCGCCCGCTCGCATCGTTCCTCGCGGATGACCGGTATGCCGAGGAGACGAAATCGCTGCTGCGCGCGGCGGCGGCGGAAACGACCCGGCTCGGGCATCGCTTCATCAGCGGGGAGCATCTACTCATCGCGCTAATCGCCAGTGACGGCCCGACCGGTCAGACGGTGCGCGAGGCGGGCGCGACGGCGGAGCAGGCACGCAGCCGGGTGGAGTTCATCGTCCCGCACGACCCGCCCTTCCTCGCCCCGAAGGAGATGAATGTCGGCCCGCGCCTGATCGTCATGCTCGAAGAGGCGGCGGAGGTCGCCGAGGATTTGGCGGCGCGGGTGGAAGCGCACGACCTCGCCCTCGCCCTCCTGCGCGACCGCGAGGGCATCCCCAGCCGCGTCCTTGATGAATGCGGCGTCAACACCCGCGCCCTCGCCCAACGCCTCCGCCTCCTCTCGAAAGATTGAACCACGAATACTGCCCAGAGGGCACCCGGAAGAGCACGAAGGGGATGAGAGCGATTACAAGACCCGACATACGCACCTCGTGCGGGGTAGACTATTCATATCGTCCCTCTTCTCCTTCTTCGTGCTCTTCGTGTCTTCGTGGTTAGTCTTGGAGGTTCGTATGGCAAGGCAAGTTGAGTTTGGCTGGCGACTACCGGATTTCCCGACGGATGGGAGCGACAGCAAGGCATTCCTGAAGCAGATGACGGAGACGCTCGATCTGATTCACGGGCGGTTCGACGCGGCGTGGGTGGCGGATCATGTCATCCCGTGGGCGTCGTGGCAGTCGCCCGAGACGCCGGCCATCGAGTGCTGGACGACCCTCACCTTCCTCGCGGCGCGCTACCCGGAATTGACGTGGGGACCGATTGTGCTCTGCCAGTCGAACCGGAACCCGGCGTTGCTCGCCAAGATGGTCGCGAACTTCTGCGCCTCGCTGCCCGGCAAGTTCGTCTTCGGCATCGGCGCTGGGTGGAAAGAGGACGAGTACCGCTCCTACAACTGGGAGTTCCCCAAGCCCTCCGTTCGCATCGCCCAGTTGGAGGAGACGGTCGGGATCGCCAAACTCCTCTGGCGCGAGGACAATGCGACGTACGAGGGGAAGTACTACCAGATTCACAACGCCTACCTCGACCCGAAGCCGGACCCGATTCCGCCCATTCTGATCGGCGGCAGCGGCGAGCAGTTGACGCTCAAGGTCGTCGCGAAGCACGCCGATTGGTGGAACGGCGGCGGCACACATGAGACGTACGCGCATAAGCTGGACGTGCTGCGCGGCCACTGCGAGGCGGTCGGGCGCGATTTCACCACGATCAAGCGCACGGTGGGCGTCGATGCGGTCGCCATCGCGGACAGCGAGGCCGAGGCCCGGCGGATCGCGGAGGCCAGCCCCTTCTTCAACGGCTCCGGCCTGATCGGTACGCCGGAGCAGATCGTCGCGCAGATCCAACAATGGGCGGACCTCGGCGTCTCCCACTTCCACCTGCGCTTCGCCGACTTCCCGAAAACCGACGGCATCCGCCGCTTCATGGCCGAAGTGATGCCGAAGTTCCGGTGATTTTCCCACCCCCAGCCCCTCCCGAAACGGGAGGGGAGTCCTGCTTCCCTTCCGGGCGCCCTCTGGGCAGTATGGGGAAGGGGTCAGGGGTTAGGGCCGCTTCCAGCTGATGCAGCGAATCAATGAGGGCAGCATCGGTGTCGCGGCCATAGCCGCCGGACTGCGGGAGGCCGCCGATTTCGAGGATGGCGGGGCCGTCGAAGTGACGGTCGAGCAGCGCGCGGCAGTAGGCGGGGAAATCAATCGTCCCCATGCCGAGCGGGTAATGATCGTTGACGGTCGGCAGGCGCGTGTCCGAGACGTGCAGCATCGTCATCCGGGATGTGAGGGCGAGGAAGCCTGCCAGGTGCTCCGGCGCCGTGTGGTTCGTGTCCCAGACGAAGCCCAGGCCCGGCACGGCGTCGAGGAGCGCGGCGCATCGCTCGGGGATCGCGCAGAGGCCGATACGCGGCTCGTTGTGCTCGATGCCGAGGCGGAAGCCGTGCGCCTCACCCAGCGCGACCCCGGCAGCGAGTTGCGGCACGAGGCTCCGTTCGAGCGCGAGTAGCGTCGCGTCGTCCTCCGGCGCGAGCGGGACGAGATGCAAGTGGACGCAGGTACATGGCAGGGCGTCAATCGCGGGCAGGTTCAGTTCCAGCACATCAAGCGGCGTCAAGCCCGACGCGGTGCGCCCTGCCGCGTCGATCCGCACAATGATCTCCATGACGGCCTCGATCCGCGCCGCAGCGAGGGCAGCCGCAGCGACCGCGAACGGCTCGCCGAGCCGCTGCACATCCAGCCCCGGCTCCTGCCCCTGGAATTGGAGCGCGACGAAGCCTGCCCGCTGCGCGAAGGCGATCTCCGCCGACGCGGGCCGCCAGTTGCCCGGAAACTGCCGCGCATTCATGCCGATACGGATCAAGCCCACCCCCCACCCCCTCCCGCGCCGGGAGGGGAACTAAGGTCGCGTGTCGTAACCTTCCCCATATGCCACGGTCTATCACGGGATCACTCCCTTCCCGTGTCGGGAAGGGGCTGGGGGTTAGGCAAGTTCGAACGGAATATCCAGTTCCGCCGCGAGCGCCTGCAAATCGGCGAGGACAGCCGGATTGAGCGGGATGCCATTGGCGCGGCGGTCGTCTTCCGCCAGCCATTCCGGGTCGCCGGGGGCGAGGACGCGGGCGTGGCCGGGCGCGGGCGTGCAGGCATGGAGCATCTGGATATACTCGTCGAACCGGGCGGCGTATTCCTCCATCGGCACGA
The DNA here is from genome assembly GCA_051002645.1 of Thermomicrobiales bacterium. Lineage (GTDB taxonomy): Bacteria > Chloroflexota > Chloroflexia > Thermomicrobiales > JALYUS01 > JALYUS01. The sequence goes on along the minus strand of JBPCMC010000020.1, from coordinate 1,897 downwards.
AGGCGTCCACGCGCCAGGCGCTGAACATGTGCGCCGACCCTAACGGCTCGGTATCGGAGCGGAGGACCTGCTTGCTGTATCGCCCACCGGAGAGCAGGCCGCAGAAGAGATCGACCGTCACATTGAGGCCGTACCCCTTCTGGCTGCCATGCTCGCGGTCGCCGCCGAGCGTGTTCAGGTAGCGCGCCGCCTGCGGGTCGGTCGTCGGGCGCATCTCGGCGTCGTAGGACCATCCTTCCGGCAGCGGCTTCCCCTCGCGGCGATGCACGCCGACCTTCCCCGACGCGACGACACTGGTGGACATGTCGATCAGGAAGGGTTTTTCGTTGTTGCCGCCGGGGAAGGCAATGGCGATCGGATTCGTGCCGAGAATGCCCGCCGCCCCGAAAGTGGGAACGACGCTCGGGCTCGTCGTCGTCATCGCCATCCCCGCGAACCCTTCCGCCGCTGCCATCAGGGGATAATTGCAGGTGGCGGCGAAGTGGTTGCTGTTGCGCACGGTAACGGTGCCGACGCCGTTTTCGCGCGCCTTCTCGATTGCCTGCCGCATCGCATAGGTCGCGACGACCGGCCCGATGCCACGGTCACCATCGAGCATCAAGGTGCCGGGGAACTCCGAAACGACGCGAATCCTCGGGTGGGGGTTGGCCGCGCCGTTCCGCAGCCGCCGGACGTAGCCGTGTGCCAGCGGCGCGCCGTGCGACTCGATGCCATGCACATCGGAACCCATCAGCACGGTCGAGACGGTCAGCGCATCTTCCGGCGGCAACCCGGCGCGCGTGAAGGCGCGCACATAGAAATCCCCCAGCGCCTCGACCGTGATACGGGCGCGCTCCTCGGTTGGTACGGTCATAAATCCATCCTCGCTTTCATCCAGCGAAAGGCACGATTCGTGCGGCGAGTATCCCCCGCCGTACGCGCGGGCGCAAGCAGATGCGATACTACGGAAGCGGAAACCGTTTGAACCGCAGAGACGCGGAGGACGCGGAGGACACAGAGAAAAATAAAGAGAAAGAACTCGCCTCTCTTCAGTTCTTTGGTTTCCTCTGCGCCCCTCTGCGTCCTCCGCGTCTCTGCGGTTCAAACGGTTTCGTCAAAGGAGTCCATGTGGCAAAGAGTGAGCGGAAGCCAGTTGTGCTGGTGGGCGGGAATATGGGGCGCAATGATGGCGTGGATTACGCGCAGTGGTTCGCGCGGGATTTCCCGGCGGTGACGTTCTACTCCACCGAGGGGAAGCCGGAGGTGCTGGAACAGCATATTGAGGAGGCGGACGCGGTGATCGGCGATGTGCCGGAGCGATTGCTGGCGCGGGCGACGCGGCTGCGCTGGGTCTCGTCCACCGGCGCGGGGGCGAACGGCGTTTCGACATCCGCATTCCAGGCGCGGCCGGAGATCATCGCGACCACGGTGGTCGGCGTGCATGTGGCGAGCGTGCCGGAGCAGGCGCTGGCAATGCTTTTTGCCTTCGCGCGCCGCCTACCGGAACAGATCCTCAACCAGCATGGCCCGCACCGCTTCTACTGGCCGACGGGTATGTTCGAGGTCGAGGGACAGACAATGGGCATTCTCGGCATGGGCAAGATCGGCCAATCGCTCGCCAGGAAAGCGAAGGGCCTCGGTATGCGCGTCACCGGCTGGCGTCGCTCCGACACGCCCGCGCCGGACGGCCTGCTCGACCGCCGGTTTGCGCCCGGCGACCTCCATGGCATGTTGGCGGACGCCGATCACGTCGTCATCACCCTGCCGCTGACAGCGGAGACACGCCACCTTTTCGGCGCGGATGAGTTCGCGGCGATGAAGCAGTCCGCCTACTTCTTCAACGTCGGTCGCGGCCCGATTGTCGATCAGGCCGCGCTCCTCGCCGCGCTCAACGAGGGCGCCATCGCGGGCGCGGGCA
>JBPCMC010000019.1:0-6604 GCA_051002645.1 Thermomicrobiales bacterium | reverse complement strand
GACTGTCTGCCTCCTCTGCGATACACTACGTAACCGATCCGACCGATTCCGATTGCCATGTTAGCACTCTTGTCGCGCGAGTGCTAAAACGTATGGTACCACGATCCCACGACCGTGCAACGGGGTCGGCGCGCAGAGAGAGCACGAAATGGTGCCCTTTCTGCGTCAATACTCGCTTTCTCTCGCTTTTCCTCTCTTGGCACTCGCGGTATGGGATTGCTAATAGGCCAGCGTAGTCTCCGCGATTGGTGCCCGATGCGCCCTACCGCGTTGCCGGGATGGGCACAGGTACGGGCGTGCTGCCCTGGCTATCCGACCGACCAGTCGGCGCCGGGAGCGCCGTGTCCGCTATCCAGCTGTCCCACCATCTCGTTCCTCCCAGATCGTCGGTATCCACATAACGATCGGGGTGTACATGCGCAATCAGCGGGATGGCGGCAGCGGGATCGGTTGGCCGCCCGGTGCGGACACAGACGCCGGTCGTTGCGACGGCAGCGCGCCGGGCGATCCGCTCGCCGCAGGCAGGGCTGTCGGTTTCGGGGCCGGCAACACGTTCACCGTTCCATAGGTGTATGCCGCCGCTTTCGTCGCGCTCACCCCATTGACCGTCACCGCCACATCCACCGTCCCCGCCGTGTGCGCGGGCACGGTCACGACGATCGTCGTCGGTGTCACATTTGTTGCCGTCGCGGGCGTGCCACCGACCATCACGCTCGTGCTGCCGGGGACGAAGCCCGCCCCGGTGATCGTCACGCTCCCGCCGCCCGTCGCCGATCCGCTCGCCGGGCTCAGGCTCGTCACCACCGGCTGATAGGTGAAGAGTGCAGTCGCCACCCGCCCGCCAACCGGATTCGCCACGGCGATAGCGAGCGTGCCGACGCTGTGGGCGGGGACGGGCAGGGTGAGCGTCGTGCCGTCGCCGCTCACCCCGGTCGCGGGCGCGGTGACGGTCATGCCGCCGATCGTCAGTTGCGAGCCGGTCTGGAACCCCGCGCCATGGAAAGTGACCGGCCCACCACCCGCCGGGCCGGTGGCATCGTTCAGCGTCGGCGTGACCGGCTGGTACTCGTACGCCCCAATGTCGCACGCCCCGACGCGTGGCTGCCCCCGTTGATCCTGCGCCACCCCGCCAGGGCACTGCCCGCCCGCCTCGATCGCCGGGGAGTTCGGGAGGAGCGCGTGCGTGGCGGTCGGGCCACCGTTGTCGGTGAGTGGAGTGAGCTGGGGATTAATGGGCGCGGTCGCCGTGCCGACGCGGTCGCCGTTCATGCTGTCGATGATCCCCGTGCTGCCCGTGCCGACGCCGATCAGGTTGTGGCCGCCGCTCGCGACCGCATTGGCGAGATCGGGGGCGGTCGCGCTACCGGTGGCTATGTTCCCGGCGACGAGGGAATCGGTGAGCGTGACGGTCGCGCCGGACGCATTGTGGATGCCGCCACCCGAGGAGCCGCCGGTGTTGACGGTGTTGTTGCTCACCGTCGTGGCGGTGAGCGTCGCGTTGGGCTGGTTGAAAAATGGCTCGTTGAAGAGGCCCCCGCCATTGCCGTCGGCATGGTTGCCGCTGATGGTAGCATCGGTCAGGGCAAGGCGGTTGTTACTGTAGATTCCGCCGCCTGTATTGGTCGCCTGGTTATCCCGCACGGTACTGCCGCTGATCGTGACGATGCTCCCCAGGGCGGAGTTACCGCTAAAATGGTAGCCACTGGCGAGTCCCCCACCGATCGTGGCGTGATTGCCCTGGATGGTGCTCGCCGCGATCGTCACGGCGCCGGAGAATTGGGTGAAAATGCCGCCGCCTGCCATCGACGCGGTGTTGCCGCTGATCGTGCTGCCCGTGATCGTCAGCGACGTGGCGCTATCGAGGAAAACGCCGTCTGCGATGCCGCCGCCGCTGACACCGGCGAGGTTGTTGCGGATGATACAATCGGTGAGCGTCAGCGCTCCCCCGTTGGATATCCCTCCGCCGGAACCATTCGGGGCGCTGTTGTTCTGGAGCACGCTCTGTGTGACCGTCAGCGTCCCCAGATTGTCGATGCCACCGCCGACACCGTTGCCAGCATTGCCATTCTCGATGATCAGCCCGCCGATCGACACCGTCACGCCGCCGCTAACCGTGAAGACCGGGACCGCCCCCCCGCCATCCACGGTCAGCAACCCGCCCCCCTGGATCGTCACGTCCTTGGCGATCGTCAATGACCCGTTCGTCAGGACGAGGACGTACACATTGACGTTGCCTGGCGGCAGCGAAACGGTATCCCCGCTGGCGGCGGCGTTGAGCGCGTCGCGCAGCGTGCAGGCGAGGAGGAAGTTCGTGCAGTTGGTGGCGGTGCCCGCGTCGTCGCTGGTCGTGCCGACATATTGGATATTTCCGGCGGCATGGACAGTCGGTGCGGGCGCAATCGGCGCGAGCAGCGCGACGACGAGCGCGACGAAGACGATTCGCCGGACGACTTTTAATCCTCGTTGCGTTCTCGATCCCATCCCCGCCCCCCATTCCCGCGATGCGCATCGACGTGCCAAACGAAAGGAAAAGCGTCAGGGGGCCGCCGAGGGACCGGCCTTGGAAGATGGCAACGGAAGCCGCCAATCCCCTGACGCTCACGACAGTAGCAGTCGTGCATCACGCCACGCATCGGTTAAACCCTGTATATGGTGGCGTGGGTCGTTTAGCGGGAATGGCGTAAATCATGCAGACGCGGTAGCCGGTAGCCGGTAGCCGGTAGCCAGAAAGGAAATACGGCGCGTAGCGCCTTCCACTGTCAACTGACTACTGCCCACTGCCCACTGCCCACTATCTGGTGAGTCCATTACGGAAGGCGTAAGCGGCGGCGTCTGCTTTGTTGTGGGCGTCGATTTTCATGTAGAGGTTGGCGATGTGGCGATCGACGGTGCGGCCGCTGATCGAGAGCGACTCCGCGATCTCCTTGTTGCTCTTGCCCGCCGCGACTTCGCGCAGCACGTCCACCTCCCGCGCCGTCAGGCCGTCCGGGTATATGGTGAGCGCTAAATCGAGCGGGGTCGTGGGGGCGTCGAGATGGTCGGGGGGGGCGGGCACGGGTGTCGTCAGCGCTTCCGCGATAATTTCTTCAATTGGCAGCGCCGCTCCGGCTGCCCAGGCTGCGTCCCAGACATCCGTGTCGAGACCGGCCCGCACACGGGCGACCCACTGCTCCTGATCCGCGCGCTCATCAGCGAACAGGGGCGCGTTGATCGCCGCACGCAGCGTCGCGGCCGCCCCGAGCAGGCGCGCCGCTCGAGCAGGCGCACCCAGCGCGCCGGCCACGGCAGCGAGGCCCTCCAAACTCTCGGGAATGCTCGCGTCCCCAAGCGCCCGCCGGATCGCCAGGCTCTCCGTATGGAGCGCGCGCGCCGTCGCGTAGTCCCCCTGGCGATAGGCGACCAGACCGAGGTTGCTGAGCGAGATGGCGATGCCGCGCCGGTCACCGAGTGTCCGCCGGATCGACAGGCTTTCTTCATGGAGCGCGCGCGCCGACGTGTCGTCTCCTTGCAGGTAGGCCATCATGCCGAGATTGCTCAGTTCATTGCCGATGCCCTGGTGATCCTGCAAGGTGCGATGGATCGCCAGGCTCTCCGTATGGAGCGCGCGCGCCGCCGCGTAGTCTCCCTGGCCGCGCTTGATTAAGCCGAGGTTGTTGAGGGAACTGGCAATATTCCGCTGATCGCCCAGTTCCCGCCGGATCGTCAGGCTCTCCGCGTGCAACGCCGATGCTTCCGCATAGTCTCCCTGCTCGTGCGCCACCATACCGAGGTTTTCCAGCGCGTGGGCGATGCTGTCGCGGTCGCCCAGCGCCCGGTAGAGGGTCAGACTCTCTGCGTGCAGCGCCCGCGCCGCCGTGTAGTCTCCCTGCCAGGTCGCCAGCAGCCCGGCGCCCCGCAATGCCTTGCCGCGGAGCGCGGGATCGCCACCGTCCGCCATCCCGAGCGCCGCCGCGAGCCAGCGCCGCCCCTCGCGCAGATAGCCGCGCGCCTCCCAGAAGGGCCAGAGCGCCCCGACCAGCCGCAACGCCGTCTCGGCCTCTTCCTGCTCGACCGCCCATTGGAGCGCCGCCCGCAGATTGTCGTGCTCGCGCTCCAGCCGCTCCACCCAGGCCATCTGCGCCGTCCCGATCGCCGCCGTATTGGGCTCCACGACCATCGCCAGGTAATAGGCGGCGTGTCGCCGCCGGGCATCCTCCGTTTCGCCGCTCGCTGCCAGCCGCTCCGAGGCGTATTGCCGCACGACCTCCAGCATCTGGTAGCGGGCCGCGCCGCCCTCCTCCGTCATCGCCACCAGCGACTTCTCCACCAACTGCCCGAGCAGTTCCAGGACGTCCGCCCGCGCGATTTCCTCCGCCCCGCAGACCGCCTCCGCCGCCTCGAGTTCCCATCCCGCCGCGAAGACCGCGAGCCGCCGGAGTAGCGCCCGCTCCTCCGCCGTCAGCAGGTCATTGCTCCAATCGAGCGTCGCGCGGAGCGCCTGCTGGCGGGGCGGCGTGGTCCGCTCCCCCACTGTCAGCACCCGCAGCGCATCGTCGAGGCGCGCGGCGAGTTGCCCGACCGGGAGCACCGCGACCCGCGCCGCCGCCAGTTCCAGCGCGAGCGGCATGCCGTCCAACCGCTGGCAGATCGTCGCCACCGCCGTCGCGTTCTCCTCGGTCAGGGAGAAGTCCGGCAATCGCCCGCGCGCCCGCTCCATGAACAGTTGCACCGCTTCACTCGCCGCGAGCGATGTCGCAGTGGCTGCCGTAGCGGGCAAGGTGAGCGGCGGGACGCGCCAAATCGTTTCCCCCGGCACGCGCAGCGGCTCACGGCTGGTGGCGAGGATGTGCAGGTGAGGGCAGGAGCGCAACAAGGACACCGCGAGGAGGGCACAAGCGGCGATCAGGTGCTCGCAGTTGTCCAGAATGAGCAGCGACGGCGCGGCGAACGCCGCCGCGAGCGCTGCCATGGACGGCCGGTTCTCCTCTCCGCTCACCCCGACCGCCGTCGCGACTGCCTGCGGCACGAAGGCGGGGTCGGTGAGCGCGGCCAGTTCGACCCAGCAGGTACGATGGAAGGAGCGCGGCGCATCGTCAGCAGCGATTCGGAGGGCGAGGCGCGTCTTCCCGGAACCGCCGGGGCCCGTCAGCGTCAGGATGCTTGTCGTGCCCAGGAGGTGGGTGAGCGTGACGATCTCCCGCGCGCGCCCGATGAAGCGCGAAAGCGGTACGGGCAAATTGGGCGCATGGGCGATGCGACCGGGAGATTGATCCAGATATGCGAGAGGGAATGCTGTACTCTGGAACGACATTCCATCCCTCCAAGACCGGCGTACACACACCAGCACAATGATGGCGGCCCGCCCAATGTTGGGCGAGTATAACACCCATCGCCGCGCGTGATCGCCCATTTGCGGCGCGGTGACAGGCACGAGCGGACATGCTAGACTCCGCGAAACACCGCTGCCACGAAAGGGTCTCGGCGCATGGTAGACACGACAATTCTCACCTATCCGCGCCCGCTCGACGGAGCATCCGCCATGACGGACCCGTACGGCGCGTATGCTGCCGTCTATGACCTGCAGGGGCAGAGCCGGTGGAGCGAGCGGATGGTCGCCTTCCTCCAGGACCTCCTGCCGCGCTACGATGCCGCGCCGCGCCGCGTGCTCGATCTCGCCTGCGGGACGGGCGCCGCCGCGCTCCGCTTCGCCGCGCAAGGGTATGCCGTGACCGGCATCGACGGCTCCGCGCCAATGCTCGCGATCGCTCGCCAGAAAGCGGCGGACGAGGGCGCCGCGATCCAGTTCATCCAGCAGGACATGCGCGCCTTCACCGCCCCCGAGCCGGTGGATCTGCTCACCTGCTTCTACGACAGCCTCAATTACCTCACCGACCCCGCCGATCTCGCGCGCACCTTCGCCTGTATGTGCCGCGCCCTCGCGCCGGATGGCCTCGTGATCTTCGATATGAACACGCGCGCCGGACTGGAGCGCGATTGGAACGGCAAGTGCTGGGTGCAGGAGATCGAGGAGACCTATTTCATCCAGCAGGCGGAGTGGGACGCGGACACCGCCCTCGCCACGATGACGCTCACCTGCTTCGTCCGCCTCGGCCGCGACTACCGACGCTTCGAGGAGGTCCACACGGAGCGCGGGTACACGCTCGATGAGATCGCCGCCGCGCTCGAGGTGGCGGGCCTGACCGTGCTGGACGCCTTCGCCTGCCTCCCGCGCCTCGGCCCGACCTTCGAGCCCCCCGGCGAGACCACCGGTCGCGTCGTCCTCGTCGCCCGTCGATGAAGTCGGACATTAACCACAGAGGCACAGAGAGCACAGAGAAAGCACGGAGAAGCCAAAAAATCGAAGATATTCTTTCTCATTCTCTTTTTCCTCTGTTCCCTCTTTGTGTCCTCTGTGCCTCTGTGGTTAGTGGTTGTATCAGTCCGATGGGGGGGGTGTTGTGATTGAGCGTGAGGCGGCGGTGCGGGTGTCGGGGCAGATCGGGGCGTACGACGTGCCGGCGCTGCGGGATGAATTGGCGCGGCTGGCGGATTACCCACGGCTTGTGCCGCACAACGGCGATGTCGTCATCAAGGTCAATCTCGTCAATGGCGCGCCGCCGGAGAC
>JBPCMC010000018.1:0-5979 GCA_051002645.1 Thermomicrobiales bacterium | reverse complement strand
GGCATCTGCCGCAGATCAATGCGCCGAGTTGGTATGATCGCTGGCATGAGGCGCAATCCTTGTCCGCACTTTGTCAAACTGTCCGCCCCTGAACCCCACCGGGGAAGGGGGCTGGGGGGTTAGGGCGCGTGCGGAGGAAGGCGATGGAGCGACCGACAAAGGGTCAGGCATACGGGCGGGCGTTGCGGCTGCGTTGCCCGGTGTGCGGGCAGGGGCGGCTCTTCCGCGGGATGACCATGCGCGCACATTGCCCGCATTGCGGCTTCCGCTATGAGCGGGAAGTAGGCTACTTCACGAACACCGTCGTCGTGAACTATGCGATTGCTTGCCTGCCGATCCTCTTCATCGTCGCGCCACTCGCCTATCTCCGCCCGCACGCGATCGCGCTGGAAATCGGCATCGGCTTCGCCTTCGCCATCGTGCTCCCATTCCTCTGCTTCCGTCACGTTCGCAGCCTCTGGCTGGCGACCGATGTCATCATCCGCCCGCCGGTCCCCGTCGAGTTCGACACACCGGACGCTCCCGCGCTCGACGCGCGCCCGCGCGAGACTTCCCCACGATAACCGAGTGATCCCGAAGTACGCGCGCGGAGTGAGGCAGGTCTTCACCGATCATTCGTCGCGCGTCGCGTGCGACATACCCCTCCGAACGGAGGGATGAAAGCCCCTCCGGGCAGCAACCGGAAAACCATCCCTGCGGAGAATGTTTGCATCGCCGTGTGCTGGCACACTGTGCGTAGTATCGACGCATGGCGTTTGAAATCGGAGGAGAGGCATGGCAACAACAGTCGCACAGGTCCCACGCACAGCAGCGCAGGAGGAGAGCCGCACCAAGTGGCTGACCCTCGGCGCGATGTGCTTCGCGCTTTTCATGATGATGCTGGATAACACCGTCGTGAACGTCGCACTGCCGACGATTCAGCAGAAGTTTAACGCGACGACGTCCGCGCTGGAGTGGATCGTCAACGGATATACTCTTTCGCTCGCCGTTCTGATGGTGACGATGGGCAAACTCGGCGACATCTTCGGGCGCAAGCGGCTCTTCCTGATTGGCCTGACGGTCTTCACCGCCGCGTCGTTCGCCTGCGGCGTCGCCCCGAACCTCGGCTCGCTCGTCTTCTTCCGCGTCCTGCAAGGGCTTGGCGGCTCGATCATGATGCCGGGCACGCTCTCGATCATCACGGCGACCTTCCAGGGCAAGGAGCGCGCGCAGGCGATCGGCATCTGGGCGGGCATCTCCGGCCTCGCCCTCGCGGCGGGCCCGATCGTTGGCGGCGCGCTCGTCCAGTATGTCAACTGGCAGGCGATCTTCTTCGTCAATATTCCCATCGGTATCATCGCCTTCCTCGTTGCCACGCGCGTCGTCCGGGAATCGTACGACACGACGGCGGCGCGTTCGGTGGATTATCTCGGTGTGGCGACGCTGACGCCGAGCATCTTCGCCCTCACACTCGCGCTGATCGAGGGGCAGGGGTGGGGCTGGGGAAGCGGGCGCATCCTCGGTCTCTTCGCCGCCGCAGTCCTCTTCTTGATCGCCTTCGTCGTCGCCGAGAACCGGCAGGCGAACCCGATGGTGCATTTCCCGATGTTCCGCTCGCCCGCCTTCCTGGCGGCGAACGTGATCACCTTCGTGCTCACCTTCGGGATGTTCGGCTCGATCTTCTTCCTGACGCTCTACATGCAGAACGTCCTCGGCTACTCGGCGCTCCAGTCCGGCCTGCGCACCCTGCCGATGACCGGGATGATCATCTTCAGCGCGCCGCTCAGCGGGCGACTGATCGGTCGTCTCGGTGGCCGGCCGATCGTCTTCACGGGCATGACGCTCGTCGGGCTCGGGCTCTTGATCGACTCACGGCGGCTGACCGCGCATAGCGCCTACACAGCGCTCTTGCCATCCTTTATCCTGATCGGTGTCGGCATTGGCTTTGCGATGTCGCCGCTCTCGTCCATCGCGATGGGCGCGGTCGAGCGGACGAAGGCGGGCGTGGCGAGTGGCGTGCTCGGCATGGTCCGGCAGTTGGGCGGCGTCTTCGGTATCGCCCTTCTGGGCGCCATCTTCGCCAACCGCTCGCATTCCCATGTGGTGAGCGCGGTCGCAACCCTGCCCGTGCCGGACGCGGTGAAGGCGCAGATCGTCGCAAACGCGAGCCTCGGCAGGGGGGGCGGCACGCTCCCCGGGGCGGACCCGGCGATTGTCTTGCAGATCAAGGATGCGGTGCTCGGCGGCGTCGTGCAGGGACTGACGGACGCGATGCTGATCGGCGCGATTGCCTGCGCAATCGGCGCGGTCCTCGCCCTGACGCTCGCGCGGCCCGCCGAGGAGGCGGAGATGCCCGCGATGGCGACGGCAGAGGCGGAGCACGAACGCATCAACGAACCGGCACTCGTCTAAATGTATGCAAATGTGGGGCTGGCAACCGATCCGCTGGCCCCACGCTTGCGTATTCGTTTTCAAGAATGGTAAAAGGACTTCCGAGGTACACCATGATTGAACAGGAACAAACCAGCGGACGTTTCATTATCGCGGATGATCTCCCCCATGTCCGCGCCAGCATCCGCACGATGCTGACGCTCGCCCTCGGCGCGCGCGTCGTCGGAGAGGCGGGCACGGCGGGCGAACTGCTCGGCCTTTTGGCGATCACCGAGGCGGACATCATCATCGTCGATCGCGACCTCTCTGGCCTCGACGACGCGACGGTGGTGGACGAGATGCGGCGACTGGCGCCACAAAGCCGGATCATCCTCTGCACGGTTTTCGAGCGGACGGAAGGCATGCGCGATTGCCCGCTCGTCGCGGATTTCACCCTCTCCAAGTCGCTCGGCCCGGATCACTGGCTCCGGGCGCTGAATACGATGCTGATGGAGCGTGCGCCGGGCGTCATCAACGTCGCGGTCGAGAAAATGCCGGAAATGAAGGCGATGGCGCACGGTTATTCCGAGGCGGATTGCCCTATGTCGCCCGCCGCTTCACGACCGGAGTACCTCGCTCCCCTGCCCCCTCCCGTCGAAGGGAAAGGGGAGAAGCGCGGCGCGTAATGCCCGCGCCGTACTCGTTACGCCCTTGCTGCCCCGCTCGTATCCATCCACGAGCGGGACATTTTCATGCGGCATGTCGGCTCGTGTAAAATGGGGCGGTGCGGTCGTGTCGCCATTGTGAGGGAGCCGCGATGATTGCGACGGCGTTGTCTGTTCACTGCGGGAGCCAGGTATGATAACGGCGGGCACTGTCCCCGACGATTTTGCCGAGGTGACGGTGCTGCGGAGCGGGGCGGCGGGCCGTGCCTGGCTCGACCGGCTTCCGGTAATCGTCGATGCCTGCGCGCGGCGATGGGAACTGACGCTGGGCGCCCCGCTGGTTCCCCTCTCCTACAACTACATCGTTCCGGCGCGCCGCACCGACGGCTCAACGGCGATCCTCAAAGTATGCGTGCCGACCGGCGAGTTCGCATTACAGGTGGAAGCCCTGCGGCTGTTCGATGGGCGCGGCGCTGTGCGATTGCTCGCGAGCGACCCGGACGATGAGACGATGCTCCTGGAAGGGTGCGAGCCGGGCACGCTGCGACAGGTAACGACCGTCGATGACGACCAGGCGACGACCATCGCCTGCGGGGTGATGCGCCAGTTATGGCGACCGGCCCTGCCGACTTCTCCGTTCCCCACGATGTTCGACTGGAACGCCGACCTGGGGCGGCTGCGACCGCAGTACGGGGGCGAGACGGGGCCATTCCCCCGCGTGCTCGTCGAGGAGGTGGAAACGCTCCTGGCCGAATTGACGGTATCCGCGCCCGCGCCGATCCTCCTGCACGGCGATCTCCATTACGACAATATTCTCCCGGCGCGGCGCCAGCCGTGGTTAGCGATTGATCCCAAAGGGCTGACCGGCGAGCCGGCCTACGAGACGGGTGCACTCCTCTATAACCCCTATCCGCTGCTGCTCGGTGGGCCGGACCCCAAACGCACGCTCGCGCGGCGTATCGATCAACTGGCCGACGAACTTTCGCTCGATCGCGTGCGGGTGCGCGGGTGGGGATTGGTCCGGGCAACACTCTCCTCGTGGTGGCATGTCGAGTCCACCGGCCATATCCGTGGCGCTGCCCTGACGTGTGCCGAGTTGCTGGCGGATATTCGCGCGTAGGACGGGACCGGGAGAATTCGGGTCAGACGGCGGTCTGGTGGCGGCGGGCTTCAGCCTGCCGAACGCCACTGCCCAGGCTGAAGCCCGCCGCCACCGAGAAGGTAGCGATGTTACCGTGTCGATTCGAGGCGGAAAACTGGGTGATCGGCGGCGTCGGGCAGGGTGTTGAAATAGGTACCCACCGCATACTCCGGTCAGCGGTGCTCCGGCTATCGCGCTCTGCGGCGCTGATATACTGCGTGGCGGCAGAATGACCGGCAGAGAGCGCGAAGGGAGGGCGACCGTGGGCAATGCACCGCTGCGTGTGGGACTGATCGGACTCGGCGCAATCGGGCAGGCGGTCGCACGGCTGGCGCGCGAGCGGGCGGATGGCGCGGTGGCGATTATCGGCGCGGTCGTCTACGACCCGTCGCGCCCGCGTCCTGATGCCGGCGTTCCGGTCGTGCCCTCGGTGAACGCATTGCTCGCCCTGCGGCCCGATGTGATGGTGGAGGCGTGCGGGCACGCGGGGCTGAAAGAGCACGGCCCGCACGTCCTGCGGGCGGGGTGCGACCTGATTATGGTCAGCGTCGGCGTCTTTGCGGAACCGGGCGTGATGGATGCGATGATCGCCGCCGCCGAGGCGGGGCACGCGCAGGCGAAGGTAGCCTCCGGCGCGATTGGCGCACTCGACGCCATCGCCGCCGCATCGGTCGGTGGCCTGACGCGCGTCACGCACACGACCCGCAAACCCGCCCGCACGCTGATGAGCGCCGAGGATGCGGCGGGGCTTACCGAGGCGCGCGAAGTCTTCCGGGGCAGCGCGCGGGAGGGGGCGCTGCAGTTCCCGGAGAGCATCAATGTCGCCGCCGCCGTCAGCCTCGCCGGGATCGGCCTCGATCGCACCGAAGTCTGCGTGCTCGCGGACCCGACCATCGAGCGGAACATGCACACGGTCGTCGCGGAGGGCGCGTTCGGCCGCTTGCAGTTCGATATTCAGGGCATCCCGACCGACGAGAATCCGCGCACCGGCCGCCTCGTCGCGATGAGCGTCATGCGCACTCTCCTGCTCCGCCGCGCGCCGATTATCGTCGGCTGAGGGTATGCGCTACGGCGCGGCGGTAGGGTGGGCGGGCGGCGCTTCCTCGGCATGGCGCGTCAACGCCGTCTGCCGCAGTGTGAGGCCGGTGATGATGAGGTCCAGCCCATCCTCGAATTTGGCGTCATCGTCATCAAAGGGGAATCCGTTTCCGAAGACTGCCGTCAGCAGCGGAAATTCGTCCGGGGGCAGGTGCGCGATCTGCGCCGTTACTTCTTCTTCGGTGGGATCGGCAACGCCGCCCGGCTGCACCCCGACCTCCGCGAGCGTGACGCCGATTACATATCCCGCAATGCAATTGATGATCTGAAATGCCTCCCTCGGTGCGAATCCCGCATCATGGAGAATCGCCGCAGCCGCCTCAGCGCGCTGAAGACTCGCTATGGAAAATGGCGGGTGGGTGGAAAGGACGGGCAGCGCGTGGGGATGGGCGCGGAGGACCTGCCGGTAGGCGCGGAACATTCCACGCAGGCGGACATCCCACGATGCGCCATCGTTGGGCAGGGGCGGGATCTCGGATTGCACCGCATCGACGATACCATCGAGGACCGCCGCCTTGTTCGGGAAGTAGTAATAGGCCGCCATCGGGTCCACGCCGAGTGCTGCGCCGAGTTTGCGCATGGAGAACCCGTCCAGCCCGTCGCGATCGACGATGACGAGTGCGGCGCGTACCACCTGCTCGCGCGAGAGATGGGGCCGATCCCGCCGGCCCGCGCGGTGTCGTCCTCTCAGTGACCGCTCCCTCTGCACGTCCGCTCCTCTCCCGT
>JBPCMC010000017.1:0-17580 GCA_051002645.1 Thermomicrobiales bacterium | reverse complement strand
TCGCGCGCGATGTGATGGTCTTGCCGGACCTCGATGCGATGAGCGAGGAAGCGGCGCGGCGATTCGTCGCGCTCGCCAATGACGCGGTGGAGCGGAACCAGCGCTTCACGGTCGCGCTGGCGGGCGGCTCCACGCCGGAGCGGTTGTACCGCTTGCTCGCCTCCGAGTCGTACCGGGACGCCGTGCCGTGGGCGTCCGTCTATATCTTCTTTGGCGACGAGCGGTGCGTCCCGCCCGACGACGCCGAGAGCAACTACCGGATGGCCCGTGCCGCCCTCCTCGATCACGTCCCGCTGATGCCAGAGCAAATATTTCGCATGGAGGGGGAGCGCGACCCGCAGAGCGCCGCGATGACCTACGACGCGGTGATCGGCGATGTCTTCGGGCTGTCGCCGGGGCGCATCCCGCAGTTCGACCTGATCCTGCTCGGCATGGGGCCGGACGGTCATACCGCGTCACTCTTCCCGCATACCGACGCCTTGCAGGTGGTGGAACGGCTGGTCGCCGCGAACTTCTTGCCCAAGTTCGATGCGTGGCGGCTCACGCTCACCTATCCGGTGCTCGATGCAGCCGCGCAGGTCCTCTTCCTCGTCGGCGGCGCGGAGAAGGCAGACGCGGTGCAGCAGGTCCTCGAAGGCCCGTTCGATCCTGCCGAATATCCGTCGCAAGGCGTCCAAACGCCCGAAGGGACCGTCACCTTCCTGCTCGATACGGCGGCGGCGAGCAAGTTGCGTCAGACACCGACTGACAACCGAACACGCTTTCCCGGTGGTGGACTCTAATACGCAGTTGCAGATATGCCCGAGGCAGCACGCGATTTTTGGTCAGGCGTGCGCAGTCAGCCACTCTAAAATGCGTGCCAAGGCCTGCGGGTCCAGACGGGTATCGGGGCCGTTGTAGGTTTCCAACACGTCACCCGTCACCAACGTCGACTGAGGCCGCATTTCCTGCTTGAGGACATGATTCGCGTCCTTGGGGAAGAGGAAGGTGATGTCTTTTCGTCCTGCGGCGGCGCGCTGGAGCGGCTCGCCATCGGCGTGCCAATCGACCTGGATGTCCTTCTTTCCAATGATGACCAGGGCCGGGACGTCCACCTGCCCCAGTAAGGGGGCGGCATTGGCCGTCCAGAGTTCGCGGGCAAAGGGCAGGTTGGCCGGCGTTACCAGGCTCTGCAGTAGCGTCTGGACACCCGGCGGCAGCGACGGATCCGGGTCGATGGGCTCCCCCGCAAGGAAGCGAGCGATGGCCGCATCGTAGAGCGCCAGCAACGCATCTCCGTTCGGTAGACCAGCGGCCTGCGCGGCTAACTGGGATCGCCCCACTGCGCCGACGGCCCGCCCGGGCGGGGCGATCAGCACGAGTCCCGCCAAGGGAATCGCGGGGCTATGCACCTGGTAATTCAGGGCGTGGAGCGTCCCCTCGCTGTTGGCGAGCGCGAAAATCCGACCGTCACGGAGAGGCACTTGGCTTGGCAGGGTGCGGACGGCTCCGGCGAGTTCGTCGACATGGCTTTGCATGCTGAGCCTGCCGATCAGGGCTTGCATATTCTCGCGTGCGTGCGGACCTACCACGCGCTTGTCGTAGCGCAGTGACGCGAATCCGGCCCGCGCCAGTGCCTCCGCAATCAGGCAGGCGCTCCCATTCGATCCCGGTAGGAGCGGTGAATTCCAGTCGCGGTCGGTGGGGCCGCTGCCCGCCACCATCACCACAGCCGGGAACGGTCCAGGACCAGACGGTTTGACCAGCGTGCCGTCAATCGTCGTCGCGTCTATCTGCCAGCTGACGTCGGAACTTTCTCCAGACGTATCATGGTCGATCATTATTGGTCTCCTCTCATGGTTCTGCGGTAGATGCTACGGACGGCGGAGTTGGCATTGATCGCAGGTCGCCAACGATATCGTGCCAGACGAAGAGCCGTACCGTCTCGTATAGCTTCTACCTCGTTGCCCCTTTTCGCTACGAGCGGCTCATGCCTGTCACCGCCATGTTTTTATACCGCACATCTGCGCGATGTGCGGGCATATGCGCGTTTGCGAACAGGTGTCCGTACGTGCTATGCTTATGGGCATAAATGGATTCGTTCATGCGGCACGACCGCATCCGGATAAAGGAGTATGACGATGTCCGGACATTCCAAATGGTCTTCGATCAAGCACCAGAAGGGCGCGAAAGATGTCCAGCGCGGTGCGTTGTTCACGAAACTTGCCCGCGAGATTTCCGTCGCTGTCCGCTCCGGCGGGGGTGGCGACCCCGAGGCGAATTACCGGCTGCGCCTCGCCATCCAGAAGGCGAAAAGCAACAACATGCCGAATGACAACATCGACCGCTCAATCAAGAAGGCGCTCGGTGAAGGCGATGGTGCGAACTACGACGAGGTGATCTACGAGGGTTTCGGACCCGGCGGCGCGGCGATCCTCGTGCAGGCGCTGACCGACAACCGCAATCGCACCGTCTCCGAGGTGCGCAGCGCCTTCGCGAAGTATGGCGGCAACATGGGCGAGTCCGGTTCGGTCGGCTGGATGTTCGCCAATCGCGGCGTCATCACGATCAATACCGACGGCAAAGACCCCGACGATGTCGCGTTGACGGCAATTGATGCGGGCGCTGCCGATGTCGAGAACAGCGACGGCGTACTCGAAGCGTACACCGAGCCGCAGGACTTGAAGGCGGTTGAAGAGGCAATCCGCGCCGGAGGGCTGGAGGTCGATGAGGCGGACCTCCGCTACATCGCCGCGACGCCGATCGAACTGGACGACAACCAGACCGCGCAGGCATTGCGCCTGATCGACAAACTGGAAGACCTCGACGATGTCCAGCAGGTCTACTCGAACCTGGAAATCTCCGACGATGTCCTCGCTCAGTTGAGTGCGTAACGGACGGAGGCTGTGCGTGCCTGGTATCACTCTCGGTATTGATCCGGGCACGGCCATCCTCGGCTACGGCGTCGTGAGCGGCGACCGTGACCCGGAACTGGTTGCCTATGGCGTCGTGCGCACGGAGAGCGGCCTCGCGCCGGAGAAGCGCCTCCAACGCCTTTACGATGCGGTCTCGCGCCTGATCGCCGAGCATCTGCCGGACGCGGTCGCCGTCGAGCAACTCTTCTTCTCCAAAAATGTCACCACCGCGCTGCCGGTGATGCAGGCGCGCGGTGTCGTACTCCTTGCCGCCGCGCGAGCGGACATCCCGGTCTCCGAATACCGGCCCAATGAAGTGAAGCAAGCAATTGCCGGGTACGGCAGGGCGGACAAGGCGCAGATGCAGGAGATGGTCCGCATCCTCCTCCGGCTCGATGCGATCCCCCAACCCGACGACGCGGCGGACGCCCTCGCGATCGCGATCTGCCACGTCCACTCGCAGGCGTTCCGGGACGCGACCCGCGCGCCGGTCCTCACCCATGCCCCCCTCCGGCGGGCATAAGCCGCGCGTGGCGCGCGTCCGCCTCGACCAACTGCTTGTCGATCGCGCGCTCGCGCCGAGCCGCAGTCAGGCGCAGGCGCTCATCATGGCCGGTCAGGTGCGCATCGGCACCGATGTGCCGACGAAGGCGGGTCATCTCGTCCCGGAGAGCGCCGATGTCCGCGTCATCGCGTCACCCCGTTTCGTCAGCCGGGGCGGGGAAAAGCTGGAGTACGCCCTCACGCAGTTTCAGATCGACGTTGTCGGCCTCGTCTGTGCCGACTTCGGCGCGAGCACGGGCGGATTCACGGACTGCCTGCTGCAACACTGCGCGGCGCGCGTCTATGCCATCGATGTTGGCTACGGGCAACTCGACTACCGCATCCGGCAAGAGCCGCGCGTGGTGGTGATGGATCGCACCAATGCGCGGTTCGTTGCCACCTTGCCGGAACCCGTCGCGCTCGTCGTAATCGATGTATCGTTCATCTCGCTCGCGCTCGTGCTGCCGAATGCGCTGGCGGTGATGGCGCCGCCGGGACGGATCGTCGCCCTGATTAAGCCGCAATTCGAGGCGGGGAAGGGTTTGGTCGGGCGGGGTGGCGTGGTGCGCGACGCCGAGACGCACCGCGCTGTGCTACAATCCGTCGCATCGGCGGCGGCGAACCTGGGTCTCCGGTTGGACGGCCTGACGGCATCGCCGTTGCGCGGGCCGGCGGGCAATGTCGAGTTCCTCGGCCTCTGGTCCCGAGGCGAGCCCGCGACGACCGAGGAGACGAGCGCCCGCATCGCAGCGGCGCTCGCCGATGTGCCGGGAAGGTAACGGACGATGACGAAGCGGGCGGGCGTCGGTGCAATCGGGATGCTGGTCCACCCTGGGAACCCCGCCGCACGGGAGACGGCGCGGCGCATCCGCGAGCGACTCGACGCGGATGCGATTCCCTGCTGGGAGGAGTCAACCCGCGCGACGGACGTGGCGGAGTCTCGGCTCGCCGCCACGCGCCTGCTGCTCGTCCTCGGCGGCGATGGCTCACTGATGCGCGCGGCGCAATTGACCGCACCGCGCGACATCCCCGTCGTCGCCGTCAGCCTCGGTCGGCTCGGCTTCCTCGCGGAATTGACGCCGGAAAACGCCGTCGATTTGCTGCCCCAATTCCTCGCCGGCAACTACTGGCTGGACCGCCGGATAATGCTGGAAGTGACGGTCGCGCACGCCGACGGCACGACACAGACGGTGCTCGCCGCGAATGATGCGGTGGTCACGAACCCGAAGCCGTCGCGGGTGCTCGACATCACCCTGACCGTCGATGAGGCCGCCGTGACGACCTTCGTCGCGGACGCCTTCATCGTCTCCACGCCGACCGGCTCGACGGCCTATAACCTGGCGGCGCACGGGCCGATCGTCGCGCCGTGGACGCAAACGATGATCCTCACGCCGGTCGCGCCGCATTTGAGTTCCATCGATACGCTCGTCATCTCGTCCGACGCGCGCGTGACGCTCAATGCGTCGTCGCGCGAGGGGGCGGTGCTCACGTCGGACGGGCAACTCGATATTCCGCTCGTGACGGGCGATCTCGTCCATATCTGCGCCTCGCGGCATACGCTCGCCTTGGCGCGCGTCAATCCCCGCAATCATTTTTACCGCACGCTCGTCAGCCGCCTGATCCGGCGCGAGCAATGGACGACCGATGTCCCCGGCAGCGTCTGATCCCCTCGGCGCATTGCGCGCCGCGCTCTCGCCGGACGCCGCCGATGCTGGCACAACTGCTGAGACATATCCCGTTAGATTAGATGTTGGCCGAGAGGAGCGGACGGGCATCCCCGAAGTTGTCTACGCACCCGGCAAGAGCGCCGATCAACTCGTCACGGCAGTGCGTGGCCTCCTCGAAGCGCGCGGACGGGTGCTCGTCAGCCGGGTAGGGTTGCCAGAGATCGCGGCGATTCGCGCGAGCCTTCCCGCAGCGATCGTGACTATCGGTGAGGGGATGCGCACGGCGCGCGTGACGACCGTCGGTTTCGTCGAGCGCGTGGCGGGCGGGCGCGTTGGCATTGTCACGGCGGGGACATCGGATTTGCCTGCGGCGGATGAGGCAGCGGTGGTCGCGCGGGCGATGGGTTGCGAGACGCGCCTCGTCGCCGATGTCGGCGTGGCGGGGCTGCACCGGCTGATCCGCCCGCTCGAAGACCTTTTTGCCTGGGGGTGCGACGCACTGATCGTCGCGGCGGGGATGGATGGCGCGCTCCCGTCGGTCGTCGCGGGCCTCGCGCCAGTGCCGGTGATTGGCCTGCCGACGATGATCGGCTACGGTGCGGGCGGTCAGGGCGAGGCCGCGCTGCTGGCGATGCTCCAAACGTGCGCGCCGGGTCTGGTGGTCGTGAACATCGACAATGGCATTGGCGCCGGTGTCGCCGCCGCGCGCATTGCCAACCAGTCGGGGGCGGCGCAGGCGCGGCGCGGATCAGCCGCTCCGGGTGGGCATCCAACTCCGGGCCGCGAGGAGTGAGCGCGCGAGGCTGATTGGATCGGCTTTGCCCGTCGTCAGCGCCGTCAGCGCGGGTTGCACCGTGGCAGGAGCGGAGAGGTAGCGGTCGAGCGCGCCGCGCACTTCGTTGTGAACCAACGCCTGCACTTCCGCCCAGAGCCTGCCGATTGCCCGTTGTTGGCCCTCCGGTGCGTTGTCGAGATAGTGCCGATGCGCCTCAATTGACTCCGCCAGCGCGGGGACGCCGCTACCGTCGTGTGCGGTCGTCGCGATCACCGGACGCGCCCACGCCGATTCATGACGCGCCGCTTCGGCGACTTCCCGGAGGTCTTCGAGCATCGCGTCTGCGCCTGGCAGTTCCGCCTTGTTCACCACGTAGCAATCGGCGACTTCGAGGATGCCTGCCTTCAGCCCTTGCACGTCATCCCCGGCGTTTGGGGTCTGCACGAGAACGATCGTCGCCGCCACCGTGGCGATGGTGACGCCGTCCTGCCCGGTGCCGACCGTCTCGACGATGATGCGGTTGTAGCCCGCGACATCCATCAGGCGTGTGCTTTGGATCGTCGTCAGCCCGAGGCCGCCGTGCTGCCCGCGCGCCGCACTGGAGCGGATGAAGACGCCTCGATCCGCCGCCGCGCCATGCATGCGAATCCGGTCGCCGAGGGTCGCACCGCCCGTGCGCGGGCTGACAGGATCGACGGCGAGCACGGCGACGGTCAGCCCGCGCGCGCGGTACTCGCGCACCAGTGCGTCGATCAGCGTGCTCTTGCCCGCGCCGGGTGGCCCGGTAATGCCGATGACGTGCGCCCGACCGCTGTGCGGGTAGAGGGATTCGGAGAGCGCCAGTCCGTCGGGGTCGCCCGCTTCGACGAGCGAAATACCGCGCGCCAGGGCGACGCGGTCGCCCGCGCGGATGCGATCGGCGAGCGCGGTCACGCCGTCGGCGGACGATGCGGTCATGACCCGCTTCCAGGCGCCTTCAGATGGCGATTGCGAGGGGCGTGCTCCTTGATGAAGGCGATACTGGTCGCGAGCGATGTGCCGGGGCCGAAGACCGCCGCCACACCTGCGGCCTTGAGCGCCGTCACATCGTCGGGCGGGATGACGCCGCCGGCGACGATCAGTACGTCATCGAGGCCGACCGCCCGCAATCCTTCGATCACGCGCGGGAAGAGCGTGGCGTGCGCGCCGGAGAGACTGCTCAGGCCGAGCACATCGACATCTTCCTGAATCGCCGCTTCGACCACCATCTCGGGCGTCTGGTGGAGGCCGGTGTAGATCACCTCCATGCCGCTGTCGCGCAGCGCCCGCGTCAGCACCTTCGCGCCCCGGTCGTGTCCGTCGAGGCCGACTTTCGCGATCAGGACGCGGATCGGTCGGTTTTCCATCGCACGCCCCTCCATCGCTTGCCGAGTGGGGTCATCCCACCGTTTACCGCTCGTGATAGGTATAAAAGCCCTCGCCGCTCTTGCGGCCCAGTGTGCCCGCCGCGACCATCCGGCGCAAGAGTGGGCAGGCGCGATATTTGTCGTCGCCGAGACCGCGATGGAGGACTTCCATGATATGCAGACAGACATCGAGGCCGATGAAATCCGCCAGTTGCAGCGGCCCCATCGGGTGCGCCATGCCGAGTTTCATCACGGTATCGATCGCCTCACGGTCGGCGACGCCCTCCATTAGACAATAGATCGCCTCGTTGAGCATTGGCATCAGGATGCGGTTCGAGACGAAGCCGGGGTAGTCGTTGACCGAGACCGGCGTCTTGCCTAGCCTCCGCGCCAGCGCATCGACGGAATCGTACGTCGCATCGCTTGTCCGGGCACCCCGCACGATCTCGACGAGTGTCATCAACGGCACCGGGTTGAAGAAGTGCATACCGATGACGCGCTCGGGGCGACCCGTCGCGGCCGCAAGGAGGGTGATCGAAATCGAGGAGGTATTCGACGCGAGGATTGCCCCCGGCTGGCAGGTCGCGTCCAAGCGCCGGAAGAGATCGCGCTTGACCGTCTCGTCCTCAAAGACCGCCTCGATGACGATGTCCGTGTCGCGCAGCGTGTCGAAATCGGTCGTTCCGACGATACGGTTGCGGGTAGCATCCGCGTCGGTGGCGGAGATCGTCCCTTTCTTCACGAAGCGGTCGAGCGACGCGGCGATAGTCTGTGTGCCGCGCGCGACGGCATCCTCCGCCATGTCGATCATCGTGACCGCAAGGCCGGCGCTCGCCGTACTCTGGGCGATGCCAGCGCCCATCGCGCCAGCGCCGACGACCGCGACGGTGCGGATGGAATCGGTGTTGCTCTCACTCATCGCGCTCGTTCCCTCCACGCATCGCATTGTATCCTATCCGCGTTACGGCGCGACCGCGCGCGGGGCGTTGACGAGCCGCATCACTTCTTCCATGTCGCGCGTCAGCCAGAATGCGAGCGCATCGGCGGCGGCGGGCAGGATCTCTTTTTCCAGCGCGCCGCGTTCCGCTGGCGCGAAGAGTTTGAGGACATGGCCCATCGCCTTCCCGCCACCCGGCGGACGGCCAATGCCCAGCCGCAGGCGCGGAATCTCCTGCGTGCCGAGCGCCTGAATGATGCTGCCGAGGCCCTTGTGCCCCGCCGCGCTGCCGGATGGCCTGAGCCGGAGCGCGCCGAAGGGCAGATCGACCTCATCGTAGACGACCAGCACGCGATGGGGCGGCACCTTGTACCAGCGGACGAGCTGGCCGACGCTCACGCCGGAGTCATTCATGTAGGTCTGCGGCCGCGCGACGACGACGGATTTGCCCTCCGCGTTGCCCGTGGCGATCTCCGCCTGCATCCGCTTGCCGCTGAAGCGGAGGTCGTGCTGGTGGGCGAAGCGCGTCACGGCCATGAAGCCGATGTTGTGGCGGGTGCGCTCGTATTCCTTGCCGGGATTGCCGAGGCCGACGATTAATGCCTCAACTGGCACTGCTGTTCCTCTCATGGTGCGTACGGCGTGATTCCGCCAGGACGCGAGTGTACACGTTCGCCGTCTCGTGTGCCGCACGTTCCCAGGAAAAGTGCGCGGCGCGGGTCAGCCCGCGCGCCCGCATCGCCGCGCGCTTCGCGTCATCGGTCGCCAGTGTCGCCAGTAGTGCAGTCCACGCGCGCGGATCGTTCGCCGGAGCGACGAGCGCGGCGTCTCCCGCGATTTCGACCAATGCGGCGGCGTTGCTGATCGCGACGGGCGTGCCAGATGCCATCGCCTCGACCACCGGTAGGCCGAATCCTTCATCCCACGATGGCAGGAGCAACGCGGTCGCGTGCTGATAGAGCGCAACTAGGGTGCTGGTCTCGGCTGGGTCGAGCCAGGTGACGCCGGGCTCTGTCTTCAGTCGCGCCACGGTCCGCGCGCTATTCCAACCCGCCGCACCGGCGATCACGAGATGCGAGGCGGCGGGCGACGATTGGCGGTATGCGGCGTACGCATCTAGCAAGGTATCGAGGTTCTTGCGGGGCTCAATCGTCCCGACGAAGAGGAAGAACGGCGTGGGAATGCGCGTACCGGCGACATCGAGGAGCGAATCAACGGAGGAAGCAGCGCGATTGCCTGGGCGGAAACGCGCATCGGCGGCCTCGTGGATGACGGTAATGCGACACGGGTCGGCGCCGGTCAGGTTCACGAGGTCGTCGCGCGTCGCCTGTGAGACGGCGATGATGGCGTCCGCGTGATGAACCGCCCAGTAGATCCGTCCGTAATAGCGTTGTGCCTCCGCCGTCAGACGGTCGGGGTGGCGGAGGAAATCGAGGTCATGCACGGTGATCACCGTCCGCCACGGGCCGGGGCGAACGGGGAGAAAATCGGGGGTGTGCAGCAGGTCGCAGCGTGTACGCAGCCATTCGATTGGGAGCGTCCACCGCTCGAAGCGATGATGGGGCGGCGTCCAGAGACGCGTCTCTTGCTGGCCCGGCTGCCCCGGCAGTACTGTACCTCCGCGTCGCGCACGCCCGACGATTAAGGTATCCCCCCGCGCAGTCAGAAGTGGGGCGAGGGCGGCGGTCAGTTGGCGCGTATAGGAGGCGATGCCACCCTGGCGATAGCCGCACATCCGCGCGTCGATTGCGATCCGGGCCAACCCGCTACCCTCCCGGCACGCGCGTTGACGGTGCCAATGGTATACTGAGCGGAAAGGCGCCGCTTCGCAAGGGTGCGGCCCTTGTCCACGTAGGGAGCAAAGAGCAAGCTATGGAATTCTTCGGCGTCGGCGCACCAGAATTAATGGTCATCCTGGTGATTGCCATTGTCCTTTTCGGGCCCGATAAAATCCCGACGATGGCCGCGCAGGTTGGCAAGACGATCCGTGAGTTTCGTCGCTATACCAGCGAACTGACCAAGGAGTTCGACGCCGCGACGGGCGACCTCCGCCAGGAGTTCCAGACGATCGCGGGCGACTTAAAGGGCGAACTGGCCGCGACCCAGGCGGATTTGCGCAGCCAACTCGACTTGACCGACTACTTCAAAGCCGACGCATCGAAGGAGACCGTCGCCGCATCGGTCGCCACGGTCGCGGTCGCCGAACCGGAGATGGTCGCAGCGTCGATTCCCGAAGTCGCGCCAGTCGCTGCCGCAACCGAACCGCCCTCTTCTGAGACGATCACCGTGACGACGCCATATGCGGATGCGCTCGCGGCGTCGGCATCAACCGCGACAATCGAGGCGGCGCCTGTCGAAGCGCCCATTGCTGTTGCTGCGGTCGCAACGAAGGCAGACCCTTTCGCTGACCTTGCAACGCTTGTTGTTGACCGACCTAATACGGACCCGGTGACTGTCCTGACGCCGGAACCAGCAGTAGGCGTCGTCGCGGAATCGCCGACCGTTGTCAGCGCTGAGCCTGCGGAAGAGGCCACTGCTCACACGAATGGCAGACCGAAGGTCGTTGGCGGCAGCGTGAGCGGAAGCAAGTACAGCCGACGCAAGTCACGGTAGCGAGGCGGCACCGAGCGTCGTTGCGTCAATGGCCGGGAACGCGGTCAGGGCGGCGAGTGGGGCGAGATGGGACCAGATTTCCGGTCGCTTATTAACGCGCGTCGGTTTACCGTTCCGGTCGATGAAGAGATGGTCCGTGAAGCCGGTTGCAAGGCGCATGGCCGTGCCACCGCTGAGGCGATGGACTTCGTAGCCGAAGCGCAGGCGGACGCCGGTCAGCAATTCGATGCGCGTGCCGATGGCCAGCAGGTCGTCATAGCGGGCGGCGCGCTGGAATTGCGCGCCGCACTCTTTGAGCGGCATCAGGATGCCGTGCGACTCCAGTTCGGTGTAGGGGAAGCCGCAGTCGCGGACCAACTCGCACCGGCCGATCTCGAAATAGGCGAAGAAATGGCTGTGATAAATGAAGCCCATCTGGTCCGTCTCGGCGTATCGTGTGCGGAGCAGTGCCGGTCGGTGAACAAATCCGCTCTCCATCGGGCCTCCTTCTGACGCCATTGTCGGCGCAGTGCAGTATAGCGGTTGCGGCGTGCGGGCCGCGCGACGAAAGCGAGCCTCGTGGATTCATCATTTACGTTTACGCTGGATGCGGTCGATGGCGCGTCACAGGCCCGTGCCGGTCTGTTCACTACCCCGCACGGCACGATACGCACGCCCGCGTTCATGCCGGTGGGCACGCAGGCGACGGTGAAGGCGCTCGATCCCGGCGATCTGCGCGCGATCGGCGCGGAGATTGTGCTCGCGAATACCTATCATCTCAGCCTCCGACCGACCGCCGCGATCATCGAGCGTGCGGGCGGTTTGCACCGATTCATGGCGTGGGACGGCCCGATTCTGACCGACAGCGGCGGATTCCAAGTGTTCAGCCTCGGCGACCGGCGGACGGTGGACGACGATGGCGTCACCTTCCGCTCGCACCTCGACGGCAGTCTCCAGCGGTTCACACCCGAGAGCGTCATCGCCCTCGAAGAGGCAATCGGCGCGGACATCATCATGCCGCTCGATGAGTGCGTGGCGCTGCCGTCAGACGATGCGACGACACGGCGCGCGCTGGATCGCACGCATCGCTGGCTCGAGCGTGCTATCAAGGCGACGCGACGCGACGATCAGGCGCTCTTTGCCATCGTGCAGGGCGGTCTTGATCCGGCGTTGCGGCGTGAGGGCGCCCGTTTCGCCTCCGCGCTGGACGTGCCGGGCATCGCAATCGGCGGGCTCAGTGTCGGCGAGAGCAAGGAGGCGATGCAGAGTACTCTCGCAATCACCACCGAGGTACTGCGGGCGGATCGTCCGCGCTATCTGATGGGCGTAGGGTCGCCGGAAGATTTATGGGCATGCGTGGCGCGCGGCGTCGATCTCTTCGATTGCGTCTTGCCGGCGCGCGTCGCGCGGCACGGTGGGCTCTATACCGCCGGGGGCCGGGTGAGCATCGGCAATGCGCGCTATCGCGAGCAGTTCGCCCCGGTTGACGATGCGTGCGGCTGCCCGACCTGCCGCCGCTTCACCGCCGCGTACCTGCATCATCTCTACCGCGCGAAAGAACTGCTCTGGTATCGCCTCGCGACGATGCACAACCTCTGGTTCATCCAGCGGCAGATGGAGACGATCCGCGCCGCGATTATCGACGGCATCTTTTCTGAGCGCGCGACGTCATTCGCGGAAAAATACCGGCCGGCGAATCGCGAAGCCGCGCACGGCGCGCACGCGCAGTTCGCCGAAAGTCGCGCGCGTCGCGGACGGGTTTGACCCCCTGCCCCCTCTCCATTGCGATGGAGAGGGGGCAGGGGGTGAGGTTCCTCAATCGGCGGGAACGGCGATTGACTCAGCAGGGGCGAGGGCGACGGGCTGGGCATCCGCCGCCGGGACCGTGAAGGCGAACGTACTGCCGTGGCCGAAATTACTGATGACCGCAATCGTGCCACCATTCAGTTCGACCAGTTGTTTGGTGAGCGCGAGACCGAGCCCGGTGCCTTCGTAGCGCCGGTTATGCGATCCGTCAAGCTGCCGGAACTTCTCGAACAATTTCGGGAAATCCTCGGCTCGGATGCCGATGCCGCTGTCCTGGATCGCGAGGCGCAGGAGCGAGGGTTTCTCTCCTTCGCAAGTGATCGCGATGCGAATCGTCCCGCCGTCCGGGGTGAACTTGATCGCGTTCGAGACGAGATTGAGGACAATCTGGCGGATGCGCTGGCGGTCGGCGAGAGCGATTGCGGGCACGGGCGGCTCCTCGACGATCAGCGTGTGCCGCCGCGCGGCGACGAGTGGCGACACCGACCGGCAGACCTCGCCCACCTCCTCCCGCAGATCGAACGCGACGCGCTTCAGTTCCATCCGGCCTGCCTCGATTTTGGAAATGTCGAGGACATCGTTGATCAGACTGAGCAGGTGACGGCCACTACTGAGGATGTCGGTCAGGCACTCGCTCACCTCGTCGGGCTCGGCGACGAGTCCATCGGCGAGGAGTTCGGAGAAGCCGATGATCGCGTTCAAGGGCGTGCGGAGTTCGTGGCTCATCGTAGCGAGAAACTCAGATTTGAGGGTGTTGGCCGCCGCGAGATCGCGATTGACGCGCGCGAGATTGTCGATCTGGGCGCGCGCCTCGACATTCAAGCGGATATTTTCGAGCGCGACACTGACATTGTTCGCCAGCGTGATGATGAGATTGAGGTCCGTCTCGGTCAGCCGCCCGACAGTTTCCTCCTCCAGCAGGATCGTACCGAGCACCCGCGCGGGCGTGAGGATCGGCGCGCACGCCTCGCAGACAATCTGGTGTTCGGCGGCGATGAAGTCCTCGTCGCGGCTGGCATCGGTGACGAGCACCGGGCGGCGCTTGCGGACAGTCCGGCCCGTAACGGTTCCCTGCACGGGGATCGGATCGATCACCGTCGCGTAGCCGCGCTGGGCAATCAGCGAGAGATTCTCGGGATCCTGCGGGCGAATGAGATAGATCGAGACGTAGTGATAGCCGAAGGTGTCCGCAAGCCCGTTGACGACGATCTCACAGACGGCGCGCTCGGTTGTCGCTTGGGTGAGAGCAACCGCGATGCGCCGCAATTCTTCGAGTTGTTGCTCCTGGGTATCGAGGACTTTCACCATCGCGTTGAATGCGTGACCGAGTTGCGCGAGTTCGCCCTTGCCGCGCACCGGCACCTGGACATCCCGCGCCCCGCTGCCGAGGGCAACGGCGGCGAGCGCGACATCGCCGACGCCGCGCCCGATGGTGCGGACCAGCCACAGCCCGACCGACACGATGATGAGGAGCAAGAGCGCGGTCTCGGCGATTGTCACCTTGCGTGCGGTGGCCACACTTGCTTCACGGTCCACACGGAGCTGTGCCGTCGCCGCATGTACTTCGTCCTGAAAGCCGCCGAGCAGCCCGGAAGCAGCCAGCCCCTTTCCCTTCAATGCGCTATCGGCACGCGCATCGGCGTTCGCGGCATCCGGCTGGGCGAGTTCAACGCGGTAGCGCGCGAGCGCCTGCAGATAACTGATACGGTAATCGGCCATCGAATCATCGTACAATTTCAACTGGTCGCGCATCGCCGGCGTGAGCGCGAGGTCGATGTCGATGCGCGCCCGCAACGTGTCGATTAATTGCCACGACTGCTCGGCCGTATCCGCAGTCGAATCTACACTGTCTGTCTTGCCTCCGCGCAACCAGACATCCTTAATGCGAGCGACGAGACGGATGACCTCCTCGCGGAGACGGGACGAGTCATCAATCGCCACGTCGTAGGTCGCGACGCGGTTGGATGCCCGCGTGATCGTGCGGTACTGGAGGATTTGCACCGTGCTGCATCCGACGATCAAGGAGAAGCCGATCACGCCGAAAATCAGGAACTTCATCTGGAGCGTGTGGCGCATATCGTCCCCGTTCGCTGCCGCGATGTCGTACGCAGTCGCTCGACACCTGCTGAACCGCCCTCAGCCCTGGCCTCGGGCCGCTCATGCCTGGTCGAAACGTCGAATAATCCTCTCGTCTGTTGAACGAACGCTAGAACCGTATGTTACGATCTCGTATCCAAACTTGTCCAGGATCACAATCTTGCTCGGCGCCATCGCGCATCGTGTGCTCGGTCGGATCAACTATCGGCAAGGGGCGTGACGTGCCCGGTAAACAAAGGCGTGTACCAGCGGCGGATGTAGGGCGGCATCGTCATCGGATCGGCCATCGCGCCGGAGGCGAGGCCCGCGAAACGCTCGGAGTCATTCTCGAACATCCCGGCGAAACCGGTCTGTGGATTGCCGAACTCATATTCACCGGCGATGAAGCAGATGCGCGGGTAGCGCGGGTCCTTTTCCTCGGCCGCGCGGCGTACATCGGCTCGGAAGGTCCGATTGAGCGTCGGCCAGCGATCCCAGTCTTTGCTCCATTCGTCATAGAATCCGGTCAGATCGGCCCAGGCGTGCGCCATCTCGTGAATTGCCGCTTCCGCCTGGATGCCGAAGAGCTCGATCCGATTCTCCTCCGGTCCGTACCAGAAGCCGCCGCCATCCGGCGCACGCAGGTTGCGGACGATGAATTTCGTGTCCGACAAGATGCGCCGCGCGGCGTCGGAAAATCCGTACGCCTCCATCACCGCATGTTTGAATGCTTCCCCGTTGGGATACCGACCGACGGGCTGCGGGCGGAGACGGTTCAGAAAGGACATTGACTCCTCCTTGATTGCGTATTCGCTGTATCGATGATCCGTCCCTGCGGCGATGCCGTCAAGTTTCGGCGCACCACTCACATGCAACCTGCGCGCTCTCGTAGCCGCGAATGGTATGGGTAGATTGCGGAAAGTATTGACAATGATGGCTCATCATGCTAGTGTACGGTCACGGTAAAGTCCCGAGTCGTTGAGTAGCAGCGGACCGGGCGGCAGTGGCCTCGCTCTCTCGGGAGCGGTGCTGAGGTAAGCGGTTCAGCGCCCACGCGGTGACCTGGCTGCCACGGCAGATGCGGATGTCCTACTGAGCGATCAGTGGCAGTCGTTTGGCACACGCGCGACGGCAAAGCGAAAGATCAGTCGGGGCTTTTCCGTATTTAATCGGCAAGATGCGGCCACCTCTCACCGGGCAACTATCGGCCTCGGGGTTACTCTTTGACCGCCAGGGGAGTATGATGGGCGTACCGAGGGTTGCTGTCGCATCCGCGACAACGTGCGATGGGGAGAGCATGTGGGGATGACGGTGACGGGCGCGCGGCGCAGGCCGCCGATTCCACGCAATGTATCTGCCGCGATTCGCCAACTGCTGCATCGCCTTGACCGTGCGGAGCAGTTGCACGCATCGGACGTCTCATTCTATGCACTGATGATCGGTGAGTCGCTCGACCTCTCCGCCGATCTCATCCGTCTCATCTCGTGCGGCGCGTTGCTCCACGACATCGGCAAGATCGCCATCCCGCTGGACAGTCGGGATCACTCCGGCGCGCTTACCGCCCTCGAACGGCTGAACATGCTCACGCATCCCGAGGTCGGGGAGGCGATGGTCTCCGTCCACCCGCCACTCGCGCCGCTGGCCGAGTTGGTGCGGCACCATCACGAGCGGTTCGACGGGCGCGGCTACCCCGATGGTCTGGCGGCTGGTCAGATTCCGATTGGCGCGGCGGTGCTCGCGGTCTCCGAGGCGTTCGCGACGATGATCTCGGAGCAGCCGTATCAGAAGGCGCGCACCTGGCACGAGGCGCTCGCTGAGATTCGCCAGGGCAGCGGCACGCAGTTCCACCCCGTCGTCGCGGAGGCATTCCTCACCGGCCTCGGCGAAGCGCCGATCAGTTTCCCGCAATAACGAGGGATCAATCCGTCGCGGTACTCGCTACCCGAGATACGCCTGTCGCACGCGGTCGTCGTTCACGAGGTCCGCTGCGGGGCCGGAGATCGTTACCCGACCCGCTTCCAACACATAGCCGCGATCGGCGTACTGGAGCGCGAGGCGCGCGTTCTGCTCCACCAGCAGAATCGTCACGCCCTGCGCGTGGAGTTCGCGGATCACGGCGAAGATGTCGCGCACGATCAACGGCGCGAGACCAAGGCTCGGCTCATCGAGTAAGAGGAGACGGGGGCGGCTCATCACGGCGCGCGCAATGGCGAGCATCTGCTGTTCGCCGCCGCTCAGCGTGCCGGCCAACTGATTGCGCCGCTCGCCGAGGATCGGGAATAAGGAGAATTGTCGCTCGATGTCGGCGCGCACTTGTGCCCGGTCGCTGCGCGTGTACGCTCCCAAGTCGAGATTGTCGAGGACACTGAATCTGGTCAGCACCCGCCGCCCCTCCGGACACTGGGCGATGCCGCGCCGGACGACCTCATCGGGCCGCGCTTTGCCGATGTCGCGACCGTCATAGATGATCTGGCCCGCGCGTGGGTTGAGCAGCCGCGAGATGGTGCGGAGCGTCGTGCTCTTCCCCGCGCCGTTGGCGCCGATCAGCGTGACGATCTCGCCCGCGCGCACTGTCAGATTCACCTCACGCAATGCCTGAATGCCGCCATAGTTGACGGTGACGTTACGCAGTTCGAGTAGATTCGTGTCGCGCGTAGAAGCGGTTTCGGCGGTGGTCGCCGTGGGCTCCGTCGCGCCTGGCTCATGCATTGGCGCGCTCATCCGGCATCGCCGAGATAGGCCTCGATCACCGCCGGGTCATGCTGGACTGCGGCAGGATTGCCGAGCGCGATCAACTTGCCAAAATTCAGCACGGCAATCCGGTCGCACAAACCCATCACCAGCGGGACGTGATGCTCGATGAGCAGGATGGTCAGGTCGAAACGATCGCGGATCGAGCGGATGA